>NZ_VRVD01000480.1:0-3606 GCF_008040015.1 Methylobacterium sp. WL18
TGGAAGCGTTCATGCCAGCGGATCGCGCTGGATGGGCCGACCCCGAAGCGCTTGGCCGCCTGTCGGCGCGAAGCTCCCGCCTCGATCGCCGCGATCACGCGTTCTCGCAGATCCATCGATAGCGCTGACGGCATCCCGACCTCCTCGGAAAGCCCAACATCGAATCAGATCCGCAGACTGCCCGCTACCCCCAACGATTCAACCCAGCCGGACATGGCTCTAAATGTAGTGGTCCAAAACTGAAGGCTCTGTACCGATCGCGAGGAGCTGCTTTCGACCCCTCTCTGAGGTTCGGGAGGTCCGCTTCTATGCAATTGGCGGGAGTCGCCCTTACGTCTGGAGCCGGTGGATTTCTGCCGATCCGCTTCCGGGCGGCAATGCCATCGCTGCGGACATGGCCGCCCCGACCGTTTACGACCCAACCAGGTCGCGCGGATCGCCACTGGCGCAACCTGAAAACAGCCCTTCGTCGGGCGTTCGCCAGCTTCTGCAGCAGGCCGGGGCGATCCGCCGGCAACCGATATAATCTCCGGCGGTCGTCAAGGCACGATTTCTCCGAAACCTTGCAGCTTGAGCATCGCGAAAGCTACGCTCCGGCCCGGCGCCGTCGCAGAACGTGCGCTGTGCAACGGGATCTGCAGGCCGACGCACCGACCAACGGCGCGCGGCGGCGTCCCGCGGGAGGTTGGACAATGGCAGATTTGTCGCGTCGTACCTGGCTCGGACTCGCTGGCGCCGTGGCGGCCGTGGGGCCGGCCGCCGCCGTGCCCGACCGCTTCGACCTGCTGATCAAGGGTGGGGAGGTCATCGACCCGAGCCAGTCGCTGCGGGCCAAGCGTGACGTCGGCATCCGCTTCGGCGTGGTGGCCGCCCTCGAGCCGGATATCCCCGCCGAGCGCGCCAAGCAGACGATCGACGCCTCCGGCAAGCTCGTGCTGCCAGGGCTCGTCGATCTCCACGCCCACACCTATCCCTACGGCTCGGCGATCGGCATCCCGGCCGACGAGACCGTCCCGTTCTCGGGGGTGACCACCGTCGTCTCGGCGGGCGACGCGGGAGCCAACAACATCGCGGCGCTCCGGCGTCACATTGCAGCCCAGACGCGGACGCGGATGTTCGCGTTCATTCACATCGCCAACAACGGCCTCTCCGCCTTCCCGGTGGCCGAGCTGTACAATCTCGACAACGCGCAAGTGGAGGCCTGCGCCCTGGCGATCGCCGAGAACCCGGACTTCGCCATCGGAGCCAAGGTCCGGATGTCCGAGAACGTCATCTTCAAGCATGGGGCCGAACCGCTGAAGCGGGCCATTCAGGCTTGTGAGATGTCGGGGCGGCCGGCGAAGGTGATGGTCCATATCGGCGGCGTCGAGACGCCGGCGCTGATGAGTCAAATCCTCGATCTGCTGCGGCCGGGCGATATCCTCACACATTGCTACTCGGGAGCGCCCAACAGCGCCGGTCAGTTCACGAACATCGTTCAGGACGGCAAGCTGCTGCCGGCCGCCCTGGAGGCCAAGCGCAGGGGGGTCGTGTTCGACATCGGCCATGGCGGCGGCTCGTTCGACTTCACCGTCGCCGAGGCTGCGATCGCGCAGGGCGCGCCGCCGGACACGATCTCGTCGGACCTGCACGTCTTCTCCGGCAACACCCCCGGCATGCCCTTCCTTCCGGTGGTGATGAGCAAGTTTCTGCCGCTGGGCTTCAGCCTGGAGCAGGTGATCGCGATGGCGACCCACAAGCCGGCCGGCATTATCGACCGCGTCCCGAAGCTCGGAACCTTGCAAGTCGGCGCGCCCGGGGATGTCTCGGTGATGGAGTGGGTTGAGCGCCCGCTCTCGATGGTGGACACCCGCAACAATCGACGCGACGGCAAGGGCTTTCTAGCGCCGGTGCAAACGGTCAACAACGGCGTCCCGTTCGGCCGCCCCTACCAGTCGCCCTTCTCCGTGCGCTAATCCGCGGAGCGATGCGGGCGGCATTCCACACCAGCAGGAGCTATCGGCGTCGCTACCGAGCGTCGCATCGGGACCACTCGGCATTGTCGCGCGGAAGCGGACCGCCGCAAAACCGCACCGTGCCAAAAGTGTTGGACGGTTGACGAAGGGCAGCTTTCAGGCCGCGCCTACGGCTGTCTGCACCGCTGCCATGGGTGGCAAGGGGATCGTCTGCTTTTGCGCCGGGCCGTCTCTGAAGCGGACATGCGGCTATCGGCCAGACTACGCCATGCCGGATCGCCGACCCGCGCCAAAGCGGTCGTTCGGCTCTGCGCCCATCCCGGCCATTCAGCTGGCTGTGACGGCATTCCGTAAGCGGACGCCACCAACTTGGATCGACCGTTCGCATAGGGGCACGCTACGCAAAGAGGCGCACCGTGATGTTTTGTGCGGCCGCGCGCGACCTAGCGTGAGCCTTGGGAAGGTCCGCTTCCAGGCTGACGAGAGAAGCGGCCTACGGCTGGGATGTGTGGTTAGCGGTCTGTCCGATTCTGAATGCCAGTTTAGCAGAATTGGACGTTTAAGGTGGGGAGAAGCTAGTGGGTGCTTGGCTCCTCGTGCGCATGCAGCCGCCTACATAGCAGGAAGGCTGTCGTGGCTGCTGATCAAAGCTCAGGATGCACTAGCACGCTACACCACAGCACGGTGTATCCAGGAGAAGCGGCCCTGTTGGTCATCGCAAGCCGCAGCATTGAGGCTATCACAGAGCTGTCGTAACGAAGCTCGTTGATCAAGGGGTGTGGCTCGGCGCGGCGCGCCACTGCCTCATCTACGAATTTCAACTGCGAGTTGAAATTTATCCTGTTCATCTGGTCGGGTGGGGCATCCTAGTTGTCCCCATTGTCGTCGGCGCCGCGATCATCGTCGGTGCATTGGCCCAGCTATCGCTGCAAGCGCTTCGACACTTCGAACTTGCGTTTCTCGCCTTCAACCTTGGCCTTTTCGCCGCCGCCGCTTTGAACTAGGTGGTCGGTCGACGCCTCAGCATCACGCCTCCGCGCGAACTCATCGATCCCGCCACGAATGCGCGCGTGCTGCTCACACGGCGGCACGCGCTGTTCTGGATCCGAATGGAGTACTGGTCGGCACCCGTCGTACTGGCCGCCTTCGTCCCGCTGCTCGCCCTCCGCAATCTCTAGCGTCGTCGTCCCAGGGCCCACCGCTTCAACTTCCAGGACCAGAATGCGCAGCACAGCCTCCACGAGAAAGCTCGGCATGTCTCACCGTTCGGCCTACGCGCTGGCCCTCCTGTGGGGGATCTCGGCCACACCCGTGGTGGCGGTCACGCCGGCCACACCGGTGGGCGTCGAGAGCTGTGACGCCTTCCTGGATGCCTATGCCCAATGCGCGGCCAGCCCCGGCGTACCGGAAGCCGCTCGTCCCGGCATCCGCCAGGGCATCGGCACGATGCGCGAGAGCTTCCGCGAGTCGGTCCTGCGCAACGAGGGCGCGCGCGCGACCGTGGCCTATCAGTGCGCCCAGGCTCATGAGGCCGTGCGCAAAAGCCTGATCGACGCGTTCAAATGCGATTTTCCCGCCGCACCCGCGGCTTCCCAGGCCCTGTTGCAGAGCCCGCCGCCACCGCCGGGCTCGGCTCGGGCGACCGCCCGCC
>NZ_VRVD01000481.1:0-3598 GCF_008040015.1 Methylobacterium sp. WL18
TCCCGGCCCAGCCCGGCCTCGATCAGGGCGCGGCCGAGATCGACCGGGCCGAGGACGATGCCGGCCCCCGGGCCCTCGCGATCCTCGACCTGAACACCGCCTCGGTGGCCGACCTCAACAAGCTCCGGGGCGGCGGCGCGATCGGCCGGGCGATCACCGCCAAGCGCCCCTACGCGTCCGTGGACCAGCTCCTGTCGAAGCGCGTCCTCAGCCGGGCGGTCTACGAGAAGATCAAGGATCAGGTGACGGTGCGGTGATCGCCTCGGGGCCAGCCACCGGCGAACACCCTGGCGGCACCCGCCGCGATGTGCAAATAAATACACATTGCAGCGGAACCTCCCATGCCCAGGGTCGAGACGGATCGCAGGACCATCGTGGATCGGTTGATCGCCGCGGGCTGGATCTGAGGAGGACGCGCATGTCCCGCTACACCGTGCTGATCGATGGCGAGGCCGGCGCCTACGGGGTCGCGTTTCCCGATTGCCCCGGTTGCACCGCCATGGGCGCGACCATCGATGAGGCGATGGTCAACGCGACGGCGGCCCTCAACGAGTGGATGAGCGATCGGATCGCCGCCGGTTTGGCGCCGCCGGCACCCCGGGCGCCGGAGGTTCTGAGGGCCGACCCGACCCTGACCGAGGCCCTGACCGAGGCCACGCTCGGCGTGGTTCCGCTGCTGCTCGATTCCGGCCGGCCCGTGCGCGTCAACGTCTCGCTGGATGCCGCGGTGCTGGCACAGATCGATACCGCCGCCCGGGCGCGGGGCCTCACCCGCTCGGCCTTCCTGGTCTCCGCTGCGCGGGACAAGATCCGGGCCGAGGGCTGAACCGATCCACGTTCGGCGCACCAGTCCCGACAGATCGTGCCGAGGACCGCGGATCCTCGAATGGGTGGAGCGTGCGCGAACCGATCGTGCCGGCGACACCCTGCTCACCCGAGACCCGCCCTCCTTGCGGCACGTACGTATAAGGCCTAGGGATATCATGGATATCTGGAAAGCATATACATGCCGCTCTACGTCAAGGATCCGCAGGTCGATGACCTTGTCGTCCATCTCATGACGCTGTTGCGCACGACCAAGGTCGACGCGGTGCGCCGAGCGCTTCAGAACGAGATCGCCCGTCAGACTGGCAAGGTCGATCTGGTCGAGCAAACGGTCGACTTCGTCCGAACGCTTCACGAGCGGGCCGGGCCACACCCGAAGCCTGCCGACAAGGCGTTCATCGATAGCCTCTACGAGCGCGATTGAGGCGGATCTGCGATGTTCGTGGATGCTTCGGCCCTCACGGCGATCCTGACCGACGAGGCCGACGCGCGCGCGCTGGTCGCCCGGCTGCAGCGGGCGCGCCGCCGCATGACGTCGCCCCTGGCCGTCTGGGAGACCGTCGTGGCCGTGGCGCGCCGCCTCGACCTCCCGATCCCGGAGGCGCGCGATGCGGTGCGCGCCTATCTCGACCTTGCCGGCATCGAGGTCCTCGCCGTAGCCCCGGAGGCTGCCGAAGTTGCCCTCGACGCCTACGACCGCTTCGGCAAGGGCCGGCATCCCGCTGGTCTCAATTTCGGCGACTGCTTCGCCTACGCCTGTGCCCGAACGCACCGGGTTCCGCTGCTCTACAAGGGCAACGATTTCCCGCTCACCGACATCGAGGCCGGGTGAGGCGCGGCCGCGGGACGGGATCCGGGCCGCTCCGCGCTCAGAGCTTCGTCCCAAAGATCTCCGCCACCTGCGGGATGTCCTTGTCGCCCCGGCCGGACATGTTGAGCACCATCAGGTGCTCGGCCGGGCGCTGGGGGGCGATGTCCAGCACCCGGGCCAGGGCGTGGGCCGGCTCCAGGGCCGGGATGATCCCCTCCAGCATCGAGCAGAGCTTGAACGCCTCCAGGGTCTCGGAATCGGTGGCCGAGAGGTACTGGACGCGGCCCATCTCGTGCAGCCAGGCGTGCTCGGGGCCGATGCCCGGATAGTCGAGGCCCGCCGAGATCGAGTGCGCGTCGGAGATCTGCCCGTCCGCGTCCATCAGCAGGTAGGTGCGGTTGCCGTGCAGCACCCCGGGCTTGCCGCCGGTGAGCGAGGCGGCGTGCAGCCCGGACTGGACCCCGTGCCCGGCGGCCTCGACCCCGAAAATCTCGACCTCGCGGTCGTCGAGGAACGGGTGGAACAGCCCCATGGCGTTGGAGCCGCCGCCGATGCAGGCGATCAGCGAATCCGGCAGGCGGCCCTCCTGCGCGAGCATCTGCTCCCGGGTCTCGCGGCCGATCACCGACTGGAAGTCGCGGACCATGGCGGGGTACGGGTGCGGGCCGGCCACGGTGCCGATGCAGTAGAACGTGTCGGCGACGTTGGTGACCCAGTCGCGCAGGGCCTCGTTCATCGCGTCCTTGAGGGTCTTGGTGCCGGATTCCACCGGGATCACCTCGGCCCCGAGCATCTTCATCCGGAAGACGTTGGGCGCCTGCCGGGCGACGTCGACCGCGCCCATGTAGACCACGCATTTCAGCCCGAACCGGGCGCAGAGGGTCGCGGTGGCGACGCCGTGCTGGCCGGCGCCGGTCTCGGCGATGATCCGCGGCTTGCCCATGCGGCGGGCCAGCAGGATCTGGCCGAGCACGTTGTTCACCTTGTGGGAGCCGGTATGGTTCAGCTCCTCGCGCTTGAAGTAGACCTTGGCGCCGTGCCCGGCCGGCGCCGTGGCGCGCATGTGCTCGGTCAGGCGCTCGGCGTAGTAGAGCGGGCTCGGCCGGCCGATATAGTGGGTGCCGTAGCTCGCCATGTCGGCCGCGAAGGCGGGATCGACCTTCGCCGCCTCGTAGGCCGCCTCCAATTCGAGGATCAGCGGCATCAGCGTCTCGGCGACGAACCGGCCGCCGAAGATGCCGAAGCGGCCGCGCTCGTCGGGGCCGGTGCGGAAGGAGTTCGGTTCGGGGGCGATGGTCACGGGGCGGGTCCTTCGACGGGGCGGTTCTTCCGGACGCGGAGAGCGATCTGTTGCCGGGTGCCTAGACCCATGCGGGCGCCGCCGCAATGCGGCCTGCCGCCCACACGCCCGCCTCACAGGATGGCGTCGATGCCCTTCCGCTCGGCCAGGGCGAGCAGCTTCAGCGACGGCCCGCCGGGCTTCTTCTCGCCCCGCTCCCATTTGCTCACCAGCGCGGTGGTCACGTTGAGCGCCCTGGCGAAGATCGCCTGGCTCATCTGCGCGGTCTCGCGGATGGCCCGGATCGCCTCCGGCGCGAGGTCCTCGACCGGCGTCAGGCACGACACGTCGAACCGACGCATCGTCGCCTTGTCGATGGCCCCGGCGGCATGGAGGTCCCGGGCCACCAGGTGCGCCGACCGGAGCGCGTCACTGCGGTAGGTCGTCTTCGGTTCGGTCGTTTTCGGTTCGGTCATCGTCGATTCGTCTCCAGCCGTGCGCGGCGGCGGATCGCGGTCAGCGTAACCCGTTCGATCCGGGCAGCGAAAGGTCTGGCACAGCAAGCCGCGCATCTTGCCGGAGGACAGCATGGCTCTTCGCAGTACGCTTCGCCCGCTCCTCGGGGCGGCCCTCGGGCTCGGGCTGGCCGGGGCGCTGCTCCTGCCCCGGCTTCCGGCCTTCGC
>NZ_VRVD01000482.1:0-3590 GCF_008040015.1 Methylobacterium sp. WL18
ACCTCGCCGTCACGGCCCCGGCCGCAGGTCCACCCGAGCTCGCGGTGCCGGTGGCCGGACGGTCGGAGATCGCCCTGGTTCAGGCCAAGGGTCCGCTGCACGAGCGCCTGCGCATCCCGCTGCCGGCACCCGCCACGATCGGCATCGTGGCACTCGGCGAAGGTGCGGCGACGCGGCTGGTGGTCGGCCTCACCGACGGGCGGGTCGCAATCGTCGCCCCCGACGGGGGCAAGCCGTGACGGCGGGCGAGGCCGATGGTGGCGGGCGCCTGTTCCCGACCCGGCCCTTCGTGGGCGCGTCAATCGCGGTGATCCGCGGCGATCGCGTCCTGCTGGCGGCCCGGGCCAACGAGCCGATGCGCGGGGTCTGGACCCTGCCGGGTGGCCTGGTCGAGGCCGGCGAGGCCCTGGCGGAGGCGGCCCTGCGCGAATTATCCGAGGAGGTCGGCCTCACGGCCGAGGTGGTCGGCGTGCTCTCACCCACCGAGATCATCGTCCGGGACGAGGCCGGCCGCGCCCGGCACCACTACGTCGTCCATCCGCACGCCGCCCTGTGGTGCGGCGGCGAGCCCGTGGCGGGTCCGGAGGCCCTCGGGGTCCGGTGGGCGAAACTCGGCGAGATCGCCGGGCTGGCGACGACGCCGGGCCTGATCGGGACCCTGCAGGAGGCGTTCGCCCGGGTCGGTGACAGAGGTGAGGCGCGCCCGTGAGGCTTCCGGTCATCCTCTGCCTCGTCCTGGCGCTCGCGGGGCCGGCCCTGGCGCAACAGCGTGGCAGCCGCGCGGCGCCGGCCAAGGACGCGCCCAAGGAGACGTCCAAGGAAACGTCCCCGTCGGCGGACGTGCCCGCCCCCTATGACCGCGACCTCATGCGGATGTCCGAGATCATCGGGGCGCTGGCCTTCCTGCGCGGCCTCTGCGCGGCGCCCGACGCCGGGGAATGGCCGGCCCGCATGAAGGCGCTGATCGAATCCGAGGGCGTGACCCCCGCCCGCCGCGACCGGCTGGCCGGCGCCTACAATCGCGGCTATCGCGGCTACGCGCTGACCTACCGGGTCTGCACCCCGGCGGCGCACGAGGCGGCCGCCCGCTACGTCGCCGAGGGCGACAGGCTGTCGCATGCCCTGGCGGGGCGCTTCGGCGGGTGATGCAGAGGCAACACACCCGCCACGCATCCCCCGAAAGCATCAACTTCGAGCGGCTGCGTTAACCGATCTGAAATTCTCGGCTGGCCGAGCCGCGGGGAGCCACCTATCATCCGTTGGTCCGCCGGGTCTCGTGCCCGGCGCAACGGAAGTATCGGGCCCATGCAGCACATCTCTCAGACCGCCCCCATCGAGGTTGAGGTCGACGTCGAGGAGAAGCGCGTCGCGCTGAGCTACGTCTCGGAAGCGTTCGCGGAAGGCTGTCTCGACGGGCTCGACGGCGACTGCATGGCCCAGGCCGCCCTGTTCGCGGCGTTCCAGGAACTGGTGATGACCTACGGTGAGGAGGCCACCGCCCGCTACGCCGAGGGCTTTCCGGAGCGCATCCGCGGCGGTGCCTTCACCACGACCCTCCAGCATTGAGGAGACCGGCGACGGCGGACGGTTGAGGCGGGCGCGCGCAGCACCTACCTCCCGGCCACGCGATCCGGTTGACCGGATCGCCCCCGTCGCGTGAGGATCTGCCTGCCATGCCCATCGCCCTGTTGCCGGACCGCGCCCTCGTCACTGTCACCGGGCCGGAGGCCGCGGCGCTGCTTCAGGGCGTGCTGACCTGCAACGTCGAGACCCTGCAGGAGGCCGAGGCCCGCCTCGGCGCGCTGCTGGCGCCGCAGGGCAAGATCCTGTTCGATTTCCTGATCTCGCGGATCCCGGACGGGTTCCGGCTCGACACGGCGATCGACCGGGCTGCGGATCTCGCCAAGCGGCTGACGCTCTACAGGCTGCGTGCGCAGGTCGCGATCGCGGTCGATCCGACCGTCGCGGTGGCGGTCTCCTGGGCCGGGGCTTCCCCGGCATCCGAGACCGCGACGGTGGCCGATACCCGCCACGCCGATCTCGGCGCCCGGCTCTACGCTGCCGAGGGCGCCTTCTCGGCCGATGCCGCGGAGGCGGATTACCACCGGCACCGCATCGAGCTCGCCGTGCCCGAGGGCGGGCGCGACTACGCCTACGGGGACGCGTTCCCCCACGAGGCGATGATGGACCAGCTCGGCGGCGTCGACTTCAAGAAGGGCTGCTACGTGGGCCAGGAGGTGGTCTCGCGCATGCAGCACCGCGGCACCGCCCGCACCCGGATCCTGGCGGCCCGCTACACCGGCGAGGCCCCTCCCCCTGGCACCGAGATCACCGCCGGCGGCAAGGGATTGGGCACCACCGGCAGCGCCGCCGGCCAGCATGGCCTCGCCCTGGTCCGGCTCGACCGCCTGGCCGACGCGCTGACGGCCGGTGCCACCCCGCTGGCCGGCGACCGGCCGGTGACCTTCGAGAAGCCGGCCTACGCGACCTTCGCGATGCCGGAAGCGGCCGGATCGCCGGCAGCCTGACCGCGGATCGGGGCGCGGGCCGCGATGGCGTTCCGCTCCTGTTCTCGCTAAACCGGCGGGATGTCCGAGACCGGCCTGATCAACCATCCCGATGGCTGCCCCCGCTGCTGGTGGGCCGGCCACGACCCGCTCTACGTCGCCTATCACGACACCGAATGGGGCGTGCCCGAGCGCGACGGCCGGGCGCTCTACGAGAAGCTAATCCTCGACGGCTTCCAGGCCGGCCTGTCCTGGATCACGATCCTGCGCCGCCGCGACGGGTTTCGCGACGCGTTCTCGGGCTTCGATCCGGAGGCCATCGCCCGCTACGACGAGGCCGACGTCACCCGGCTGATGGCGGACGCCCGCATCATCCGCAACCGCGCCAAGATCCTGGGCACGATCGCCGGCGCCCGGGCCTGGCTGCGGATCGAGGAGAGCGGCCCCGGCTTCGCGCCGTTCCTGTGGGATTTCGTGGACGGGCGGCCGATCCAGGGCGGCGCCCGGACCCGCGCCGAGATCCAGACCGAGACGCCGGTCTCCCGGGCGATCGGCAAGGCCCTTAAGGCGGAGGGTTTCTCCTTCTGTGGGCCGACCATCGTGCACGCCTTCATGCAGGCGGTCGGGATGGTGAACGACCATCTCGTCGACTGCCACCGGCACGTAGCCTGCGCCGAACTGGGGCGGCCGGCATGAGCGAGGCGCGCGACCCGGCGCCCCGGGCCTGGCAGCGGATGCTGTCCGGCCGGCGCCTCGACCTGCTCGATCCCGCACCCCGGGACATCGAGATCGCCGACATCGCCCACGGGCTCGCCCGGGTCGCCCGCTGGAACGGCCAGACCCGGGGACCGCACGTCTTCTCGGTGGCCCAGCACAGCCTGTTGGTGGAGGCGGTCGGGCGCCAGATCGCCCCCGGCTGCACCGAGCCCGAGGGGCTGGAGCTGCTGCTGCACGATGCCCCGGAATACGTCGTCGGCGACATCATCTCGCCGCTCAAGGCCGCGATCGGCGACGCCTATCGCGGGGTCGAGCTGCGCCTGCTCGCCGCCGTGCGCCGCCGCTTCGGCCTGGCCGAGCCCGGGC
>NZ_VRVD01000483.1:0-3582 GCF_008040015.1 Methylobacterium sp. WL18
ATGCCGACATGCCGGATACGTTTGTGCAGACCGGTCACAGGCATCTTCATCGACGACCTTGCAGACGGGGCGGGCCATACGTTTTTTAGGACGTCGCGCGGCGTGCGCGACCGGCTCAGCATGCGCTACGTCGATTGCCAGCGCGGCCCGGCCGCGATCTCGCTGAACCTCGATACCGGCTCGCGGATCTCGCTCGCCCGCAGCGCCATGGGCCGCGCCTACGTCGCCGTGTGTCCCGAGCGCGAGCGCGCGAGCCTCTACGAGGACCTGAAGGCCCTGGACCCGGTGGCCTGGCCCGCCCTGCGCGCCGGCCTCGACCGGGCGGTGGCCGAGCACCGCGAACTCGGCTGCTGCACCTCGTTCGGTGAGTGGCAGGAGACGGTCTGCGCCATCGCGGTGGGGTTTCATCCCGGCGGCGGCCTGCCGGCCATGTCGGTCAATTGCGGCGCCCCGACGATCATCACCGACGCCCGGTTCCTGATGGACGTGGTGCGGCCGAAGCTCGTCGCGGCGGTGCGCGGCCTCGACGGCGTGATGGGAGCTTGAGGACCCGTTCCATGGAAACCGATCCGTCCCACGATCTCCCGCTCGCCGGGATCCGCGTCCTCGACTTGTCCCGGGTCCTTGCGGGGCCGTGGTGCGCGCAGGTTCTCGGCGATCTCGGCGCCGACGTGATCAAGGTCGAGCATCCGGAGCGCGGCGACGACACGCGGGACTGGGGCGTGGCGACCAGTCCCGGCAACACCTCGTATTTCGACAGCGTGAACCGCAACAAGCGCTCGATCGGCGTCGATCTCGCGACGCCCGACGGGCTGGCGATCGTCAAGGCGCTGGCCCGCGAGAGCGACGTGCTGGTCCAGAACTTCAAGACCGGCGGGGCCGAGAAGCTCGGCCTCGGCTACGCGGCGCTTTCGGCCGAGAATTCCGGGCTGATCTACTGCTCGATCGCCGGCTACAGCTCCGACGGCTCGGAGGCCGGACGGCCCGGCTACGACCTCGTGGTGCAGGGCGAATCCGGCGTGATGGCGCTGAACGGCGAGGCGGGCGGGCCGCCCCTGAAGTTCGGGGTCGCGGCGGTGGACCTGTTCACCGGGCAATACGCGGCCCAGGCCGTGCTGGCGGCCCTGTTTCAGCGCGAGCGCACCGGGCGCGGCAAGGCGATCGACCTCGCCCTGTTCGATTGCGGCGTGGCGCTGACCTCTTATTACGGGCTGGAGGCGCTGGCCCGGGGCATCGACCCGCCGCGCTACGGCAACGCCCACCCGTCGATCGTGCCCTACGGGGTGTTCGAGGCCGGCGACGGGCCGGTGGTGATCACGGTGGGCAACAACGCCCAGTACCGCCGGTTCTGCGAGCAGGTGCTGGAGCGGCCGGACCTGTGCGCCGACCCGCGCTTTGCAACCAACCTCGACCGCTCGAAGAACCGCGCCGCGTTCATCCCGATTCTGGATGCCGAACTCGCCAAATGGGAGCGTGCGCCGCTGATCGCGCGCCTGCGCGCGGCGGGCATCCCCTGCGGCGAGGTGATGGGCCTGCGCGAGGCGCTGACCTGCCCGCGCGCCCGGGAGGCCGGTCTGGTGGTCGAGGGTGCCGACAACGCCCACGTGATCGCCCCGCCCTACCGGCTCGACGGGCGCCGGCTGCCGGTGCGCCGCATGCCGCCGGGCCTCGGGGATTCGAGCCAAGAAATCCTGGCCGAGCGACTGGAGGTTTCGGCGGAGGCGCGGGACGCGCTGGTGGCGAAGGGCGTGGTCCGGTAGCGCGCCTTCAGCCCTCGACGGCGCCCAGCCGGGCGCGGGCATCGTCGAGCACCCGGGTCAGGGCGTCGTCCCAGGCGACCCGCGGTTGCCAGCCGGTGGCGTCGTGCAGGCGGGTGGAATCGCCCGCCGCCAGCGGGATCTCGTTCGGGCGCACTCGCTCGGGGGCGATCCGGATCTCGAACGGCACCCGGGCGCGGGCGCGCAGGCCGTCGAGCACGCTGGCGATCGTGCGGGGCACGCCGGAACTGATGTTGAACACGCTCCCGTCCGCCAGGGATTCGGACCGGCCGATCAGGTCGGCATAGGCGCCCGCGACGTCGGCCACGTCGAGGAAATCGCGGTACGAGGACAGGTTGCCGACCTCGAGGAGCGGCGCCGCGCAGCCGGCCTCGATCCGGGCGATCTGCCCGGCGAAGGAGGCCACCACGAAGCGCTCGTCCTGGCCCGGGCCGATATGGTTGAACGGCCGCAGCACCACGAGCTTCACGCCGATCCGGGGCAGCAGATCGCGCAGCAGCTGCTCGCCGACCCATTTCGACCGGGCGTAGGTGTTGCGCGGCAGGGGCTCGGCCGCCTCGGACAGCGCGTGACCGGCCAGGAAGGCGCCGCCGTAGACTTCGCCCGAGCTGACGAAGAACAGCGTGCAGCCCGGCACCGCCTCGACGGCCGCCACGAGGTTCATCAGGCCGTTGACGTTCACCCGCCAGGTCTGCCCCGGCCCGGTCGCGGACTGGCCCACCGAGGCGAGGCCGGCCAAGTGGAGAATCTCGGTCGGCCGGAAGCGGGCCACGAAGGCGCTGAGCGCCGCCTCGTCCAATAGGTCGATGCGCTCGTAGGTGACGCCCTCCGGCAGGCTCGGCGACGCCCCGCGGCCGATCCCGACCACCCGGGCGCCCGATCCGGTCAGGAGCGGCAGGACATGGCCGCCGACGAAGCCCGCCGCGCCGGTGACGAGGATGCGTCTCACGCCAAGCCTGCCGATCCGTTCCACGGGGTGACGATCATCGTGTGGTCCCGGACGAGGTCAGGCGTTGTCTCCTTTCAGGAGAACGCGGGGATATAAACGCCCTCACCGGCAAGGGAATGGGTTTCCAAAGGGCCGGAGGCCCTTTGGCGGGGTATCGGGGCGGAGCCCCGATGGCATCGAGCTTCGCTCGACCCAGGGCTCCGCCCTGGACCCGCAAAAGGTCGAAGACCTTTTGAAACCCCGGCTCCTCAGCTCATCGTCCGGGTGCCCCAGCGGGTGCCCATGCGGCTCTGGGCGCTGCCGGGAGAGCTGCCGGCATCGGCGCCGATCGCCGGGCCGGATGCGGTCTGCGGCCTGTGCTGGGAGCCGGGCCCCATGGGCGTCGGTGCAATCGAGTCCGGCACCTCGGCCAGGTATTCCTCGTCCCGGTCGGTGGCGAACTGGCCGGCCTTGCGGAACGGCCAGAGATAGCCCGGCACCACCGCCTCGGCGGCGGTCGGGGTGATCCCGAGCGCCTCGATGGTCCGGCCCTCGGCCTTGGCAGCCTCGGACACGACGTTGTCGTTCTGGAGCAGGATCACCTGGTCGCGGGTGAGCTTCAGGCTGTCGGGCAGCAGGCCGAAGGTCAGGGTGTCGGCGACCTCCAGGAACCGGGCCTGGAGCTTGGCCACCGGCAGCGGCAGGTCCACCACCGCACGCTTGCGCCGGATCGTCTTCAGCATGTAGCGGACGAGGTGCTCCAGCGTCGCGACCTCGGGGCCGCCGAGTTCGTAGACCTTGCCGCCCGGCACGACGCCGTCGACGGCCCGGGCGATCGCCTCGGCGACGTCACCGACGAAGACCGGCTGGAAGCGC
>NZ_VRVD01000484.1:0-3574 GCF_008040015.1 Methylobacterium sp. WL18
CCCCTCTCCCGACCCCCTTCGGGGGCCACCCTCCCCCGCAGAGGGGGGAGGGAAGCCGCGCCTCCCGCGCCTGACAACCTGGCCGCTTCCCCGCCAAAAGCCCGTCCGCTGCTCGACCCCCGACGCGTCAAGCCGTCCCCTTACGCCCAATCATCCTCCGGCTGCGGCGACAGCGTGCGCCAGGCTGCGGCGATCCGCTCCGGCTTGATCTCCAGCGCGCCCGCGCAGGCCACCAGCACGCCCTCGTCGCCCATCACGTGGTCGAGCACGCCGGCCAGGAAGGCCGGTTCCTGGGCGCTCTCCCGCAGGGTGTCGGCGCTCAGGCCGCTCGCGGCGAGGAACGGCAGGAGCCGGTCGTCCTCCGCGACGATCCACAGCAGAACGTCGAGGGCGAGCCGTTCCGCAGATTCGGCCCCTTGAAGAGGTTTGCCATTCATCAACATGTGATCGCTACAAAGGTCACCAAGGGGCTTCACCGCCCGCTAATCATGATCGGCGCGCACCGGGACATCGGATCATGAAAAAGACGGTGCTGATCGTCGAGGACAACGAACTGAACATGAAGCTGTTCAACGACCTCTTGGAGGCGAACGGCTACGCGACCCTGAAGACCGCCCACGGCATCGAGGCGATCGAGCTGGCCCGCGCGCACCACCCCGACCTGATCCTCATGGACATCCAGCTCCCCGAGGTCTCCGGCCTCGAGGTGACCAAATGGCTCAAGGAGGACGACGACCTCAAGAGCATTCCGGTCATCGCGATCACGGCCTTCGCCATGAAGGGCGACGAGGAGCGGATCCGCGAGGGCGGCTGCGAGGCCTATCTGTCGAAGCCGATCTCCGTCGCGAAGTTTTTGGCAACGGTTCGCGCGTATCTTGAGCCCCGGTGACGCCGGAGCGGCGCACCGGTAACGGCGAACGGCCGACCGCCCCGGGCGGAACCGCGCAACCGCGCGTCAGCGAGGAACCATGTCGGCCCGCGTCCTGATCGTCGACGACCTGTTCCCGAACGTGAAGCTTCTCGAGACGAAGCTCGGGCTGGAGTATTTCGACACGATCGCCGCCATGAACGGGCCGGACGCGATCGCGATCTGCGAGAAGGGCCTCTGCGACATCGTCCTGCTCGACGTGATGATGCCCGGCATGGACGGGTTCGAGGTCTGCCGCTACCTCAAGAACAACCCGGTCACCGCCCACATCCCGGTGGTGATGGTGACGGCCCTCGACCAGCCCTCGGACCGCCTGCGCGGGCTCGATGCCGGGGCCGACGACTTCCTGACCAAGCCGGTGGACGACACCGCCCTGTTCAGCCGGGTGCGCAGCCTCGTGCGCCTCAAGGCGGTCACCGATGAATTGCGCCAGCGGGCGCTGGCGTCCCGCGCGTTCGGCATCGGCGATCCCCTGGCGCTCGCCACCGCGGAGACCGGCCTCGACGCCCGGATCCTGCTGGTCGAGGACCGGCCCGGCTCGGCCGAACGCATGGCCGGGGCCCTGCGCCAGCACCACGCGGTCACGATCGAGCCCGATCCGCAGGCGGCGATGCGGCTCGCCGCCGAGGGCGTGTTCGACCTCGCCCTGGTCAGCCTCGACCTCGACGGGTCGGACGGCCTGCGCCTGTGCAGCCAGCTCCGCTCGCTCGACAGCACCCGGGCGATGCCCCTGATCATGCTGGCCGAGGAGCACGACCGCGCCCGAGTGGTGCGCGGCCTCGATTTCGGCGTCCACGACTTCCTGATGCGGCCGGTGGACCGCAACGAGCTGATGGCCCGGGTCCGCACCCAGGTGAAGCGCAAGCGCTTCACGGACGCCCTCCGGGGCGCCATGCAGGCCTCCCTGCAGCTGGCCATCACCGACGCGCTCACCGGCCTGCACAACCGGCGCTACCTCGACAACCACCTCGGCGCGCTGTTCTCCGACGAGACCACCCGGCGCCCGGGTCTGGCGGCGCTGATCCTCGACATCGACCGGTTCAAGGCGATCAACGACAGCTACGGCCACGAGGCCGGCGACGAGGTGCTGCGCACCTTCGCCGAGCGCGTCCGCCAGCACACCCGGCCGGTGGACACCGTCGCCCGCTACGGCGGCGAGGAGATCGTCGTGGTCCTGCCGGAGGCGGGCCTGGCCGAGGCCCGGGCCATCGCCGAGCGCATCCGCGAGAAGGTCGAGGCGATGCCGTTCTCGGTCCACCGCGCCACCCGGACGATCCCGGTGACGGTCTCGATCGGGGTCGCGGTCCGGCACCCGGACGACACCGGCCCCGGCGACATGCTCAAGCGCGCCGACATCGCCCTGTACCGGGCCAAGGCCGCGGGGCGGAACCGGGTCGAGCAGCAGGCGGCCTGAGGGGCGGGCGGACCCGCGCGCTTCCTCATCCCTCTGTGGGCTACGATGCCACTCGGCCGCGTTAGGCAAACCGCGACGCGCCCCCTCTCCCGTGCGGGAGAGGGTTGGGGTGAGGGACCAGGACTTTCCGGAGAGGTCGCATCCCTCACCCTGTCCCTCTCCCGCACGGGAGAGGGGACCCGAGCTACATCCAGAGCTGTGTGGATGCCGTAGCCGTTGCGGGCGAAAGAGGGCGCGGTGCCCGATACGTACGAAGATGGCGCGCACCTTCGCGCTGCGTCAAAACGCTCACCCGCGCCTAAGGATGACATTCTAACCGCGCACCCGACATCGTTTCGCGCACCTCTCGGACAGGGCGCGGCAGGGGAACGGACGACGGATGGATATGCAGGTGCCGGCCCGGTCGGGGCGTGAGGCGAGCGTGCTGGAGAAGCGCCGCCTGTGCAAGATCGCCTCCTCGCCCCACGCCTACGTCCGGGGCAGCACGGCGCATTTCTACGATCTGATCGCCGCCATGCCGGCCGGCACCCTGCCGGAGGGGCCGCCGGTCTGGATCTGCGGCGACGCGCATCTCGGCAATCTCGGCGCGGTCGCCGGCCCCGACGGGCGGATCGACATCCAGGTCCGCGACCTCGACCAGACCCTGGTGTCGAACCCGGCCTTCGACCTGGTCCGGCTGGCCCTGTCTCTGGTGACCGCCGCCCTCAACGCGACCCTGCCGGGCCTCGTCACCGCCCGGATGATGGACGCGATGGCTTTGGGCTACGCGGACGGCATCCTCGACCCCGAGGGGGCCGAGCGGGGCATCGCCCAATCCGACATCGTCGCCACCACGCGCCGGCGCGCGCTCGGCCGGCGCTGGCGCCACCTGTCCCGGGAGCGGCTCAAGGGCAAGGACGCGCGGCTGCCCCGCGGCGACCGGTTCTTCGACCTCGACGGCGCCGAGCAGGAGGCGTTCGAGGCGTTGAGCCGCGACGCGGAGGTGCACCGGCTGGTCCTGGCGCTCGGCGGCGCCGAGGCCGGGGCGGAGATCCGGCTGCGCGACGCCGCCTACTGGATCAAGGGCTGCAGCTCGCTCGGCCGGCTGCGCTATGCCGGCCTCGTGGAGATCGTGGGCGGCGCCCGCCCGCACCTCGCGCTCCTCGACGTCAAGGAGGCGGTGCCGTACCTGGCCCCGCCCGCCCCGGGAGCCGACATGCCGGCCGACGCCGCCGCCCGGGTCGTGGCCGGCG
>NZ_VRVD01000485.1:0-3570 GCF_008040015.1 Methylobacterium sp. WL18
GGCCCGCTCGGCGCCGTCGTCGGCGGCGCGATCGGTGCCGCCGTCGGCACGGCCAACAGCATCCTGGGGATCGACCGGCGGGACCGCTTCCGCATCTACGCGATCGGCGAGCAGCGGCCCTCCTTCGCCTACGCGGGGCCGGTGCGGGTCGGAACCGTGCTGCCGGAGGACGACGTGGTCTATTACGACGTGCCGGCCGAATTCGCGCTGCCGAACTACAACTACACGATCGTCAACGACCACCCCGTGCTGGTCGAGCCGCGGACGCGGCGCATCGTCGAGGTCATCGATTAGGGGCTGCGCGCATCCTCGCGGAGCCGAGGTTTCACGCCGCCGGGACACGCCCGGCGGCGGGGTCGTGATCGGCGCGGGGCGCCGACGCGATGTTACTTCAGGCGCGCGGCGGCCCACGCGATGTGGTCGGCCATGAAGGTCGAGATGAAGAAGTAGGAGTGGTCGTAGCCCTCGCGCATGTTGAGGGTCAGCGCGATTCCGGCCTTCTTGCAGGCCTCCTCCAGCAGCCAGGGGCGCAGGCCGTCCTGGAGGAAGCTGTCGGCGGTGCCCTGATCGACCAGGAACTCGGGGAAGCGCTTGCCGTCCTCGATCAGCGCGGTGGCGTCGTGGGCGCGCCAGGCGGCCGTGTCGGACCCGAGATACTTCTCGAAGGCCGGCTTCGACCAGCCGGCCGTGGAGGGCTGGGCGATCGGCGCGAAGGCGGAGCAGGACTTGAAGCGCTCCGGGTAGGTCAGCGCGATGGTGAGCGCCCCGTGGCCGCCCATGGAATGGCCGAAGATGCCCTGGCGGGTCATGTCGGCGGGGAACTCCTTCGCGATGAGCGCCGGCAGTTCTTCCGTGATGTAGCTCCACATCTTGTAGTTCTTGTCATAGGGCGCCTGCGTGGCGTCCAGATAGAAGCCGGCGCCGGAGCCGAACTGCCAGTTGCCCTCCTCGTCCGGGATGCCGGGGCCGCGCGGGCTGGTGTCGGGGGCCACGATGATCACGCCATGCTCGGCGGCGGCGGCGCGGTACTCGCCCTTGTCCATGACGTTGGCGTGCGTGCAGGTGAGCCCGGACAGGTACCAGAGCACCGGGACCGGCCCCTTCTCGGCCTGGGGCGGCACGAACACCGCGAAGGTCATCGGGCATCCCGTGGTCTGCGCGTCGTGCTTGTAGACGCCCTGCGTGCCGCCGTGGGCGCGGGCCTTCGAGACGGTTTCCATCAGCTGTGATCTCCTGCTCGGGAGGCGGGAGCCCCGCTCGGGGGCTGGATCGCGGGCCCGGGTCTTCGAGAATGCGAGGACGTGCGCGGGGCTCCCCGGCCCGGCAGGCGGGGAGCCCCGGATGGTCTTCCTCAGTAGACGACGACGGAACGGATCGACTTGCCTTCGTGCATGAGGTCGAAGCCGTGGTTGATCTCGTCCAGCGGCATGGTGTGGGTGATCAGATCGTCGATGTTGATCTTACCCTCCATGTACCAGTCGACGATCTTCGGCACGTCGGTACGGCCGCGCGCGCCGCCGAACGCCGAGCCCCGCCAGACCCGGCCGGTGACGAGCTGGAACGGGCGGGTCGAGATCTCGCGGCCGGCCTCGGCCACGCCGATGACGATCGACTCGCCCCAGCCGCGATGGCAGCATTCGAGGGCCTGGCGCATCACGTGGACGTTGCCGGTGCAATCGAAGGAGAAGTCGGCGCCGCCGCCCGTGAGATCGACGATGGCCTGGACCACCTTGTCGGTGCCGACCTCGTTCGGGTTGATGAAGTGGGTCATCCCGAACTTGCGGGCCATGGCCTGCTTCTCCGGGTTGATGTCGACGCCGATGATCTTGTCGGCACCGACCATCCGGGCGGCCTGCAGCACGTTGAGGCCGATGCCGCCGAGACCGAACACCACCACGTTGGCGCCGGGCCAGACCTTGGCGGTGTAGATCACGGCGCCGATGCCCGTGGTCACGCCGCAGCCGATGTAGCAGATCTTGTCGAAGGGGGCGTCTTCGCGGATCTTGGCGAGCGCGATGGCCGGCAGGACCGTGAAGTTCGAGAAGGTCGAGCAGCCCATGTAGTGGAACACGGTGTTCGACCCGCCGGGATTGCCGCCGGTGGAGACGCAGGAGAAGCGGCTGGTGCCGTCCGGCATCACGCCCTGGCCCTGGGTCGCCCGAATCGCGGTGCACAGGTTGGTGCGCTGCGAGAGGCAGGATTTACAGTTGCGGCATTCCGGCGTGTAGAGCGGGATGACGTGGTCGCCGGGCTTCAGCGTGGTGACGCCGGCGCCGACCTCGCGGACGATGCCCGCGCCCTCGTGGCCGAGGATCGCCGGGAACTTGCCCTCGGAATCCAGTCCCGAGAGGGTGTAGGCGTCGGTGTGGCAGATGCCGGTGGCCATCAGCTCGACGAGAACCTCGCCGGCCTTGGGCCCTTCGATGTCGATGGTCTCGATGGTGAGAGGCTTCTTGGCTTCCCACGCGACCGCGGCGCGCGTCTTCATCACGTGTTCCTGTTGTTTGGACGATCACGGACGGCGTCGAACGGCCGACTCTTCGGCGCGCCTCGCCCAGGGGCGGCACACCGAACGGTCCGAAAATCTGGGGTGTGTTTGATGGTTCTGGCGCCGAGATGCAACGTTTGCGGTCGCGTTTCGAACACGTCCCCCGCCCGGGCGGTCCGGGGAATGGGTCGCATCCGCACGGCGCGGGCCACGCGCTAACTCCGGCGCATGGATCGCACCTCTCCCATCAATCGCCCCATGACCCGAGCCGCCGGGCTCGACCGGCTCGCCGCCTTCCTGGCCGGAGCCGGGGCCGATTACGCCGCCTGCCGCAACACCGACCGCGGCCCCGGCCACGAGCCGACCACCTCGGCCCTCTCACCCTACCTGCGCCGGCGCCTGATCACGGAGGCCGAGGTCGCGGCCGCCGCCGAGCACGCGTTCGGCGACGGCGGCGCGGAGAAATTCGTGTCCGAGGTGTTCTGGCGGACCTACTTCAAGGGCCACCTGGAGACCCACCCGTCCGCCTGGACGGACTACCACGCCCTGGTTGCTCGCAACCGGGAGCGGCTCGCCGCCGAGCCCGGACTGCGCCGGACCTACGCGACGGCGGTCGAGGGCCGGACCGGGATCGACGGCTTCGACGACTGGGCCCGCGACCTCGTCGAGACCGGCTGGCTGCACAACCACGCCCGGATGTGGTTCGCCTCGATCTGGATCTTCACCCTGCGCCTGCCCTGGGCGCTCGGCGCCGCGTTCTTCATGGACCACCTGATCGACGGCGATCCGGCGAGCAACACCCTGTCCTGGCGCTGGGTGGCGGGCCTGCACACCCGGGGCAAGCACTACGTCGCCCGCGCCGAGAACATCCGGCGCTACACGGAGGGCCGCTTCGACCCCGTCGGCCTCGACGAGGAACCGGACGCGCTGGACGAGGCGATGCCGCCCCGCGAGGTCCCGCTGCCCCGGGCCGAGGCCGCGCCGGCGGGCGACATCGCGCTGCTGCTGCATCTCGACGACCTGCACCCGGAGAGCCTGCCGTTGGGGGACGCCCGGGTGGTCCGCGTCGGCGGCCTGCTGGC
>NZ_VRVD01000486.1:0-3568 GCF_008040015.1 Methylobacterium sp. WL18
GTGCTGCGCCAGCGTCTCGAAGCTGATCCCGCGCTCGCCAATCCCACCCACAGACCGCCCAGCCCAAGCCTCATCAAACGCGCCCTTCGCATCGTCGCAGACGCCAAGGAGGTCTCGCATCCAGACAGCTAGTGGTCTGAGTTATTGATTTCCTTGCGGTTCGGGACGAGAGAGCCATCTGCTGGTTTTCCGAGCGTAAGTTGCTGCGATGGCCCGCGGTCCCAGACCAGCCGAACTTCATCTGAGCGCGGACGAGCGTGCGCAACTAGATGGCCTCTTGCGCCGTCGCAACGTTGGTCAGGCGTAAGCCCAGCGCGCGCGTATCATGCTGGCCTGCGCCGAGCCCCGCTCCATGAACACCGGCATCACCCGTAGCCTCGAAATCAGCCGTCCAAGAGTCACGACCTGGCGTGCTCGCTTCCTCGCCCACCGCCCTCGACGGTTTCGTCGACCTCCCCCGCTCCCGTGCGCCGCGTGTCATCGAGTACACGGCGATCGAGCGATGATCACCCTCACGCTGGGGAGCCAGCCGGAGAACACCACCCACTGGTCGACGCGCGTTATGGCAAAGCGGGTCGACATGAGCCAGATCATGGTCTCGCGGGTATGGCGCGCCTTTGGTTTGCAGCCGCACAGGACCGAGACCCTCAAGCTCCCGACTTATCCCGCCTTCGTCGACAAGGTCCGGGACGTGGTCGGCCTGTACATGGCCCCGCCACAACGGGCCGTAGTGCTTTGCGTGGACGAGAAGCCGCAGAACCAGGCGCTGAGCGGCACGGCCCCCGTGCTGCCGATGCAGCCCGGCCGGCCAAAACGCCGGACCCACGACTATCGCCGCTAGGGCACCACCGACCTGTTCGCCGCCCCCGACGTTCGGGCGGGGACCGTGATCGGTCGATGCACGCGCCGGCATCGTTCGGCCGAGTTCCGCGCCTTCCTCGATCAGGTCGAGGCGAGCGTGCCAAGGGACCTCGATGTCCATCTCGGGCTCGACAACGCAGCCACCCACGAGACCAAGCTGATCCACGACTGGCTGGTGAAGCACCCGCGCTGGCACCCGCACTTCACCCCGACATCCGCCTCCTGGCTCAACCTCGTCGAGAGCTGGATTGCTCTTCTCACCTACAGACGCCTCCGGAGTGGCGCCTTTGAACACACCGTCGATCTCGAGACCGCGATCCACCGCTAGATCGACCACACCAACGCCGACCCGAAGCCCTTCGTCTGGACTAAACCCGCCGAGGCCATCCTCGCCAGCGTCGGACGCTTCTGCCAAAGAACCTCTGACCCAAACCACTATGCTCTGTATCAGAACTATCACAACAACACTAGGCTTAGTCTTGCTAAAAATTTATCTTCGATTTTATCATTCTTTATATTATCGACTCCTCACTCACCCTGGGGATGGCTGCCCAGTGTGTCTATCTTTGTATTTAGTCCGGAAAGAATAATAATTAAAATTCCACTTAGTAAACCGAGCCCGCCAAGCATTACTGCTAGTGGCAATAATTTTGGGTAGGTAAGACCAACTGGGAGCCTTGCTGGTCCGAGAAGACGAACGCCAGCAGCGGTCAACGAAATATCCGGTATTGTACCAGCTTCAGACGCTGAATCAATATCCGTTATTTGTCTTATCAGATTAGACATCCGGCTCTCAAGAAACACTCCTTGTAATTTATCGCGAGCTAAGACCCCTCGGAGTTTATATGCAGCATAAGTTGTCGCAATTTTATTAACTATCTGAGCAGACTGCTGAGCATCGCTGGATCTATAGGAAACTTCAATTACATAAGACAACCCAATTCGGCGCGCTCGAACACGTCCGGCGAAATTTTCAAATGTTTTTAATTTATCGATATCGGGGCTCGTTAATACCCACAGATTATCGAGACTGTGACTAACAAAACCCCATAAGCCGTTTGAGTCGCCACCAATTTCCTTGACATCGAGAGGTGTTAACGTCTCATAGACCTGACGAAGAAGTCGTTCTGCAGTTAAAGTACGTAGCTCCGTCTCGCATTGGGCGTTGTCAACCATGAATTGGTAAAAACGGCGAAGTTCCTCCGGTCCATCATTGACGATGACGCGAGGCTGAATAAGGATTTCATTCGTCGCAATGTAACTAGGAGGCACTATCCTCACGTACACCACTGCAGCCGCTACAAAAACCGAGGTCCAAAGTGAAAGAATTGGCAGCCTTCGGTGCGCCCGTCGTAGTACACGGAATATGGCATTTGTTGCCTCAGCCGCTGGATAAGGGCCTGTCCATATCGATTGTGTAGGTGTACCAGAATCGCCTTTAAAGATCCAGTTGCTCATCATAAGTGCCGATTCTCGCAGGCGCTACAATCGAGCGCAACTCAGTTTCCGCTTGTATTTTTTAGGATTTCGTCATTGAAATACTATAAACTGAGCTCATGATTTTGTAAATACCTACTCGTTTTAGTTTAACAATATCAAGTATAAATGCTTCAGAATATTCATTCACGTATCGCTACGATTGTGAGGTGATTTTTGCGATTGGCTCACGTATGGCATTCGTGGCGACACTTGTCTAATGGACTTAGCTTGATGTTGGCCATTTGCTTCGTGTCAAGTGGGCGATATGTTTGGCCGGTGGGCGAGGAGGACGAGGAACTGCTCCGGCACGATGACGAGAGGCTTGGTGACGTTCTCGCCGATGGCGTGTAGGTCACCGGCGGCAATAGGGGCAGATGCCGTCGTTGAGGTCCGTCGCCTGCTCGATCCGCGGAGATGCGCTGAAAGAGCACTGCGGTTGGTGCAGCGCGCAGCCCGCTCCACGCGCTTGGCGGACGCGGGGGCCTCCTCGCCTGCGAGGTCCTCCGCCTTAATCTGCTCAGCCTCCTCCAGGCCAATCAGGAGTTGATCCAAGTAAAGGCTCTAGGCAAAATAGCCGAAGCAATGACGCTGGATTTCCTTAATGATCTGGTGCAGCCGGTCGGCCTCCGCTTCACGCACGATTAGCATCGCGTTCAGGACGATGGTGTCATCCGGCAGGCTCAGGATTGGCGTGCTCACGATACCGATTTGAGCATAGATCACTAGGCTCTACCAGCTCTGTTGGTTAGCCGCGAACGGCACACCAGTCGCGTCCGCGACGCGAACGCGCCACCAGTAAGACTTTCAGGATCTCGTGTGGGGGCGGCCATACTGGATCCGAAGAATGTTCCTGATGGCACAACGCAAAGCACCCTGTATCTCTGACGCAATCCTAGATCAGCTACTGCCCAGGACCGATCCGAAGAAGTCCTTCGAGGCCGACGGCTTGCTGGATGAGATAAAGAAGGCCCTGGCCGAGCGGGCGCTCAATGTCGAGTTGGACCACCATCAGGCCGGCGAGGACGCCGGCAACACACGCAACGGTTATGGCCGCAAGACGGTCACACCGAGACCAGCCGGATAGAACTCTCGATCACTAGATGTTTGGTCCCGTTGTGTGGTGATACATCGGGTGCCACATGGAGGGACGCGCTATGGGACAGATTCTCCACGGCAGCGCCACAACGACAGAGACGGTCCGTCGGGCAATCCAAGCTCGTAAAGAGAG
>NZ_VRVD01000487.1:0-3529 GCF_008040015.1 Methylobacterium sp. WL18
CCCCTCTCCCGACCCCTGCTGACGCAGGGCCCACCCGCCCCCGCAGAGGGGGGAGGGAGACGCGCGTGGGTTCAGCCGTTGCCCTTATCCGGCAGCGATGTGTGAACATCGTAGCCCGCACGGGAGAGGGGACCCGCGCCGCGTCCTGAGCCCCGATCGCGCGTCCCATCATTGTCATTGCCGCCGCGTCTCCTGCTCGCCGGCGAGGACCGGGCCGAGGCGTCGGCAGCCGCGCAGGTAATCGAGCGCCTGCGGGATCATCACGTCGGCCCGGTGGCTCTCCCGGGAGAGCTCGACGCAGACCAGCTTGCCGAAGCCGACCGCCTCCAGCGCTTCCAGCACGCCCGGCACGTCCATGTCGCCCTCGCCGAAGGGCAGGTGGATGTGGCTGCCGCGCTTCATGTCCTCGATCGCCACGGTGCCGGTGCGGTCGGCGAACTCGCGGACGGCCGCGGCCGGCTCGCGCTCGCCCGTGACCAGGCAGTGCCCGGTGTCGAGGGCGAGCTTCAGCCCGGGAACGTCGAGGGCCGCATAATCGTCCAGGGTCTCGATCAGCATGCCGGGCTCGGGTTCCAGGCACGGCACGATCCCGGCCTGGGTCGCGAAGGCCGCGACCTCGTGCAGCCCCTCCCCCAGCCAGCGCCGGGCCTCGCCGTGATCCACGCCGGGCTTGGGCACGCCCGCCCAGAACGAGACCGCCTCGGCGGACAGGATCGCACCGATCTCCACCGCGCGCTTGAGGAAGCCGACCCGCCGGGCGCGGCCCGCCGCATCGGCCGTCACCAAGGTCGGCTCATGCTTGGTGTTGGGGTCGAGCAGGAAGCGGGCGCCGGTCTCGATGACGCAGGCCAGCTCGAGCCGTTCCAGCAGGCTCGCGACCCGGCCGGCCTCCGCGGCCCAGGTCTCGGCGAACGGATCGAGGTGGTGAATGTCCAGCGTCAGGGCCACGCCGTCGTAGCCCGCCGCCTTGATCAGGTGCAGCGCGTCGTCGAGGCGATGGTTGGCGGCGCCGTTGGTGTTGTAGGCGAAGCGCAGGGTCACGCCGCCCTCCCCTGCTTCTGGGCGAGCCGGAACGGCGCGTGGTGGGATTCCGGCTCGCGGTAGAGCGGATAGTGCCGCCCGACGATCCGCTCGGCGAGGGCTGTGTCGAACAACGGCTGGCCCCCGAACCGCTCCAACGCTTCCGGGGTCAGGCGCACCGGGCGCAGGGTTTCGCTCTCGGTGCCGAACCGGATCAACGGATGGTCGCGCTCGAGCAGCTTGCGCGTGTTGCGCTCGCCGATGCGGTAGTAGCTCATGGTCTCGACCTCGAGCCCGGGCACGATCGCCTTGACCACGCCGACGCTGCCGCCGAGCGGCGAGCAATCGACGTAGAGCACGTCGAACCCCGCCTCCAGCAGCCGGTCGCAGGCGATCTTGCCGCGGGCATGGCCGTCCGGGGCCGGGGTGGAGGGCAGCTCCGAGAACCGCTTGGTGCTCCGCTGGCCATAGACGGTGTCGGCCAGCACGTCCCGGAGGCCGGCAGCCGGCATCTCGATCCATTCGAGCATCGCCTGAAGGGCGCGGCTCTCCTCGAGATCGAGGCTCGGCAGGGCCTTCTGGATGAATGCATCGACGTAGCCCGGCGGGGTCACGGTGGCGGCCATGTCGAGGGGGCCGTGCCCGAAGGTCTTGCGCACCCGCGCCGCCTGGAACTCCAGCAGCGCCTTGCGCAGCGCCCGCTCCCGGTCCGGATCGCAGGCCTCGCCGCAGGCCGAGAGGGCGATCGGCGCCGGGGTGCGGGCCGGATCCTCGTCGTAGCCGACGACGTAGAGGTTGGTCAGGCCGAACTGGTCGGTGGCGAACTTCGGCAGCGCCCGGATGCCCAGCTCCTTGAGCCGGGCCAGCATCGCGGCGTTCTCCGGCCCGATCCCGTCGAGGTCGAGCATCACGCCCTGGTCGAGCGCCCGGAACAGCAGGCCGTTGCCGTCGCGCTGGAGCAGTTCCAGGACGCCGTGGCCCAGCGCGAAGGGCACGTCGGGTCCGGCGCCGAGGCCGTTGGTGATCAGGTTCGTGAAGGGCTTGTAGCCCTCGGACAGCTCGAAATAATCGGTGGCGGCCACATCGAGCGGCATCAGCACGATCTCGCCGGTGGCGTACCGGACCGCCGGCGTCCATTCGAGCACCGTGTCGCGGCCGACCGGGGAGCCCGCGGGCAGGCAGAGGGTCAGCGGGTCGGCCACAGAGGCGGCACCGTAGACCCGGGCGAGGTCGGTGTAGCGCGCCCGCTCCTTGGCCCGCGGCAGCACCGCCAGCGACGGCATCAGGTTCTCGGCGATCTCCGCGACGGCGCCGATCAGCGCCTCCTCGTCGGTGGCGCCGTAGCCGATGCCGGACGGCATCGCGCCGACGAAGAACGGGTCGTCGAGGAACAGGGCGACGAACCAGACCGGCACGCCGGTGCGGTCCAGCGGCGCCAGGGGGAAGCCGACCACGCGGCCCTCCGGCAGGACGTCCAGATAGGCCTTGACCGGGTCGGGCAGGATCGCGGGCAGCCCCTCGATCGGCCTCTTGGCACCGAAGCGGTAGGCCCGCGGCGCCTTGATCCGGTCGTGGCGGGCGCGGTCGTCCTGGTCGTGGATGGCGTCTGGGTTGGTCAAGTCGTGTTCCCGTCTTCGTCGAACCGTTCGCCGCGGCCTCTCTCCACCCCTCTCCCTCATCCCGAGGTGCCCGCGTCGGGATATGGGAGTGGGGGTGGGACGCCCCGGAGCCTGGTTCCGTGGTTGGCTATCCCGTCCTGACGCGCCTACCCCTGCCCGTAGGCGCGGGCGACGAGTCGCATGGTGTGGAGGTCGCGAGCCGCCGAATAAGCCGTCCGTTCCTCGGGCCGGCGCAACGCCGAGCCGAAGGCGCGGACCTGCTCGGTGAAGGGCGAACTGTCGGCATCGAAGGCCTGCGGCTCGGAACGCCCGGTCGCGCCGTCGATGAACAGCAGCGTGCCGCCGGCCGTCTGGCCCATCGTGTTCTCGGCGACGAGCATGCCTTTGGTGCCGACCACCTCCAGGCGCCGCCGCGGGAGCGCGTCGGGGCAATTGTAGGCCACGTGCAGGCTCGCCAGGGCGCCGCCGCCGGTGCGGCCGATCAGCAGGGCGCCGTCATCGACCGAATAGTCCTGGGCGCGGGTCTGGGTGAGGGCCGCGAGATCCGCGATCGGCTCGCCGAGCAGGAAATCCACGAGGTCGAGCCCGTGGGGGGCGAGGTCCATGAGGGCGCCGCCGCCGGCAAGGCGGTCCTGTGCGAGAAGCCGATGGCGGCGACGCTCGATGACGCCGAGGCCATCGTGCGGGCGGTGGAGTCCCAGAAGATCTTCTACGGGACGGCGTTCGACCAGCGGCACCATCCGGCCCACCGAATGATCCGGGCCCAGGTCGCGGCCGGGCGGCTCGGCACCGTCACGGCTTTGCGGATCGTCTACGCCTGCTGGCTCGGGCGCGACTGGTCCGAGGCCGGCCAGCCGAACTGGCGGATCGACGCCGCCCAGGCCGGCGGC
>NZ_VRVD01000488.1:0-3528 GCF_008040015.1 Methylobacterium sp. WL18
GCGTTGCGCGCGGCGGCGAGCGGCAAGCCGTCCCGTCGGAACGGGACGCGCGCGACGGGAAACGGCAGGTCCGGCAGGGGTGCGTCGTCGCCGCCGATCTCGACCACGATGCAGGCGTCGGGCGGGGCGCCGCGCGCGAGGCCTTCGAGCAGACGGGCGAGGTGCGCCCCCCGGCCTTTGTTCAGGGTGATGACCGTGGTGCTCACGCCGCGTCTCCGGCGCGCAGCACGTCGAGCCGGTACTTGTCGGTCCGGGCCTGATGCAGCAGGCCCGCGAACGGGGCTGCCTGCGCGATGAAGCTCTCGGCAGCCTCGTCGCCCGATTGCGGATAGTCGGTCTCGCCGATCCAGTGGACCAGCACCAGGTCGCCGCCGGGCTCGATCGCGTCGCCGGCGCGCCGGACCAGTTCAGCCAGATCGGACGGGGCGAGGAAGTACAGGAACTCGGCCAGCACGATCAGGTCGAACCGGCCCTCCGGCCAGTCCGCCGGGAGCGCGCCCTGGCGGATCTCCACGCTCGGCCGGTCGGCACAGCGCGCGCGGGCCGCCTCGACCGCGGCAAGGACCGGATCGGCCGCGAGCAGCCGGTCGCAGCGCTCGGACAGGGCGCGGGTGAACACCCCGATCGCGCAGGCCGGCTCGAAGGCGGCGCGGTAGCGCGGCCTCGGCAGTGCTGCCAGCGTCGCGGCGTACTTGTCCCGCTCGTAGGCCGAACTCGTGAACTTCCACGGATCCGGATCGCTGGCATAGATGCCGGCAAAGTAATCTTCCGGGAGGGTCTCGGTTCGCCGGCTCATGCGGGGATCCTGACGAAGCGTTCGTAGGGGCCGCAGAGCCGCGCGATCATGGCGGGCTCGAGACGGAAACCCTGGGGGTCGTCCGAGATCAGGTCGGTGGTCTGCGACGCGTGCGCGGCCACCGCCCGGGTCTTGGTCTCGCGATGTGCCGAGACGTCCAGGCGCAGGCCCTCCGGTGCCGGGCCGACCTCGGTGTCCGGCGGCAGGGTCCAGCCCCAGACGGGGTATTCGTAGACCACGACGCCCGGCATCTGCCGCCGGGCCAGCCCGACGATGGCGGCGGCTGCCTTGTGGTCGCAATGGGGATCGTGTCGCCAGGTCACGAAGACCGCGCCGGCACCGCACCGGGCCGCGGCCTGCACCACCGCGTGCGCGGCCGCTTCGGCCTCGGGGCCGTCGCTCGGCACATGCGCATCGGGCAGGCGCAGGAAGGTCACGTCCTCTGCCGCGAGGCCGAGGATCGACACCGCCCGGAGCGTCTCCGCCTCGCGCAGGGTGCGCAGCGCCGCGGGCGGGTACAGGCGGGAATGGGTGTGCGAGCCGCACCCGTCGCTCACGACCACGAGATGCACCGGCCGCCCCGCCACGCGGGCCGCCGCGATCAGGCCGCCGCAGCCCAGGCTCTCGTCGTCGGGATGGGGCGCGACCACGACGAGGCCGCCCCGCTCCACCAGTTTGGCGAGATCCGCCACCGGAAGCGCGTCGGATGCGGCCAGGAAGGCGTCGGCCCGCATCAGCGTGTCCCCGTCGCGGAGGCGCCCGGGGCGCCGTTGCGGATCGTGGGGCTGGCGTGAACGGTCACGGATCGCTCCTGGGACGGCGAGCAGGTCTTGCCCTCCGGCTATCGGCCCCGGCGGCTGAACGCGCCATGAGCGGCGCCGTCCGAAGCAGGCGCTATCGGTCGTTCTCCGTGGTGAGCGCGCCGAGACGGACGCCCTCGTCGGCCTTGGCCTCGGCCGCCAGGTGGACACCGGGATTCGGCACGTCGTCGAACACCGCGCCCGCCGTGCAGAGCGCGCTGCGCAGGGCTTCGATCTGCCCGCTCGGCGGGTCGCCGTAGCCACTCTCGAAATCGCGCACGAACCGCTCGTCGAGGCCGACCTTTGCGGCCAGTTCCGCCTCGGACCACCCGAGCAGTCCCCGGGCCGCCCGCGACTGCGCCGGGCTCATCGCCGCTGTGCTCGCCCCGGCTTGCCCGCCCTCGTCCGATCCTGCCACGTCGTCCTCCACCCGTCGTTGGTCCCCTCGGGATGATCGACAACGATATCCGTCGCCGATCGTTTCCGGGCGCCGCGCGATGCGCCGCGACCATAATTGTGCTGAAATTCCGTCGCATGCGCGGGGCTGTATGGATTCGGGGCGACCGCGCCGTGCGACTCAGGGGGGAGTCGGGCGGGCGTCGCGTCCCCCCGGATGGACGATGGACTGGCGCCGTGCGCGCACGATGAGGGCAGAACGATGAGAGCGGTGCTGATCGCCACCCTGGCCTGTGCCGTGATGGCCGTGGACCTGACTGCAGCGACGCAGGCCCAAGCCCAGATGGGCGGCGGCGCCCCCACGGGCTTCGGCCGCGGCAACCGCCGCCCCGGCGGCGAGGAGGAGAAGAAGCCGCAATACGTGCCGGGCACCAAGGCGAGCGAGAAGATCTTCCCGCTCGATTCGACCTGGACGGCGGTGAGCCTCAACGGCAAGCCGTTCACCGGTGGCGACCGCCCGAGCTTCATCATCGACAAGCAGTACCGCGCTCGCGGCTACGGCGGTTGCAACACCTTCGCGGCGACCGCCTTCCCGCTGAAGGATCAGCACCTCGCGGTGGGCCCGCTCGCCCTCACCAAGAAGAGCTGCGACAAGGGTCTCGCGGCCACCGAGCAGGCGTTCTTCGTCGCCCTGCGCACCGCGGCTGTGTGGGACCTGGTCGGCTCCCAGCTCGTGCTGAAGAGCCCGAACGGCGAATTGAAGTTCGACCGGGCGCTCTGACCGTCGGTTCGGCGGGATCGGTACGCTTAAGCCCGGATTCACCACACTCTACGAACGCCGCCGGTGATTCAGACGTCCTTGAGGGCGATCGGGCCCTCTTCCTCGTGCATCGAGGAGGCGGCGCATGGCAGTCCAGATCGGGTTCGGGCGTGGGGCGATCCTGCGCCCCGGCGTGTCGCAGAGCCTTCGTTTCACCGCACCGCCCGCACTCCATTCCGGCGCGCTCTGGCTTGCGGCGACCGCTCCGGTGCTGGCGACGTTGCTGCTGATCGGGCGCCTCGCCGCCTAATGGTGAGGGACCGTGGCGGGCGTGACGAGCGCGGCGTCGTTCAATCCGCGTCGTGCGTGTCCGGATCCGCGTCGCTGGCATACGCTACCGCTTGATCGGCCGGATCCTGCCCGTGCAGAAGCACCGGCGGAAACAGGACCGCCAACCCGGCCGCGACCCCGTACAGAATGGGATCCGCGTTCAGGCCAACATGCGGCGGGTTGAGATCGTCTTCAATCATGATGTTTGCTTCCGGTCTCGCGTTGAGGCGAGGAACGGTCCGCGTTGTCGTGGCGACGGGTGAACTGATCTAGATCAATCAATGCCGGGTTCCGCGTTTCGTTGCCGCAGGGCCGCGTTTTTTTCTGGAGAATGACTGTCGATCCTGGGGCGCGCCCGGATCGGATCCTGCCGGCATCTCAGCCGCGCCGTCGGAGGATCGGGCCGGGCCCGGCGCCCGGGATCCGGCAGGCGGCCGGCACCACGC
>NZ_VRVD01000489.1:0-3515 GCF_008040015.1 Methylobacterium sp. WL18
GCGGCGCTCGCACCCCTCCTGGTCCGGCTCGCGGAGGCGGCGCACGACGCGGATCTCGACGCGATCGGGTCTGCCACCATCCGGCTCGATCTCGGCTCGTTCCGGCACGAGACCCAGTATTCCCGCATCTTCCGATCCTGAGAACGCAGCATGACCTCCTCGAACGGCCCGCTCCGCGTCGGCATCGGCGGCCCCGTGGGCTCCGGCAAGACCGCCCTGATGGAGCAGCTCTGCAAGCGCTTCCGCGACCGCTACGAGATCTGCGCGATCACCAACGACATCTACACCAAGGAGGATGCCCGGATCCTGACGGTGGCGGGCGCGCTGCCGGAGGAGCGGATCCTGGGCGTCGAGACCGGCGGATGCCCGCATACGGCGATCCGCGAGGATGCCTCGATCAACCTCGCCGCGGTCGCCGAGATGAGCCGGCGCTTCCCGAAGCTCGACCTGGTGCTGATCGAATCCGGCGGCGACAACCTTGCGGCAACGTTCTCACCGGAACTCGCGGACATCACCCTCTACGTGATCGACGTGGCCGGCGGGGAGAAGATTCCCCGCAAGGGCGGTCCCGGCATCACCCGGTCGGACCTGCTGATCGTCAACAAGATCGATCTCGCGCCGCTGGTCGGCGCCGACCTGTCGGTGATGGAGGCCGACACGAAGCGGATGCGCGGCGCCCGGCCCTACGTCTTCGCATCCCTGCGCGGCGGCGATGGTGCGGACGCGGTCGCGCGGTTCATCGAGGAGGCCGGCGGCCTCGGCCGTTAGCCCTTCCGACGTTGCGCGTACTAGCGCCCGGCCTCCGCCGAGCGGGACCGGGGGGCCGCCCGGGGCGACAGGCCCATCAGGGAATCGAGGCGGCTCATCCGGGCGTCGAAATCCTTCAGCGCAGCTTGGCGCGCCTTGACGGCGGGGCTGGGCGATGGCTGCGCCTGCGCGCGGGTCGGGCGGGCCTGCGCCGCCGGGGCCAGGAGGAGTGCTGCCAGGGAGATCGTTGTCAGGGCACGGATCATGACGGTGGTCCCTCGGGGAACGGCCGCTTCAGCAGCCGAATCCCGGCAAGCCTATGATCCACCGGCGTGGGGCTGCGTGCGCGGGCGCACCTGGCGCGCGGCTGGGACCGTCTCCCGCGGGATGAATCGGCGCTCAGGCGTTCGCGCGTCGGACGGTCAGCCAGGAGGCCAGCAGGACGAACGTGCTGACCAGTACGACGAGGATCGTCGAGGCGGCATTGATCTCGGGATTCACCCCGAGCCGAACCTGGCCGTAGAGCCGCATCGGCAGCGTGGTCGAGCCCGGGCCCGAGACGAAACTCGCGATCACGAGGTCGTCGAGCGAGAGCGTGAAGGCGAGCAGCGCGCCGGCCAGCACGGCGGGCGCGAGCAGCGGCAGCGTGATCGTGAGGAACACCCGCAACGGACCGGCACCGAGATCGGCGGCCGCCTCCTCAAGCCCACGGTCGAGGCCGCGCAGGCGCGCCGCCACCACGACGGCGACGAAGCCGGTGCAGAAGGTCGCGTGCGCGATCACGATGGTGGCGATGCCCCGGTCGATGCCGATCCCGATGAACATCAGCAGGAGTGACAGGCCGATCATCACCTCCGGCATCACCATCGGCCCGAAGATCAGTCCGGTGAACAGCGCCCGCCCGCGGAAGCGGCCGTGGCGTTCGAGGGCCAGAGCCGCCAGGGTTCCCAGGATGGTCGCGATCAGGCTCGTGAACAGCGCGACCCGCAGGGAGACCCACGCCGCCGCCATCAGCGGCGCGTCGGCCAACAGGGCGCCGTACCACTTCATGGAAAATCCGCCCCAGACGGTGACCAGTTGCGAGGCGTTGAACGAGTAGACGACCAGAACCAGGATCGGCGCGTACAGGAACATCAGCCCGATCGTCAGCGCCGTACGGGTCACCCAGGTCACGGACGGCCCTCCCCGCCGGTGCGCAGGCTGTCGCGGAACAGCACCACGGGCCCGATGACGATGGCGAGGATCAGCACCGCCACGGCCGATGCGAGCGGCCAGTCGCGGTTCGAGAAGAACTCGCTCCACAGCACCCGGCCGAGCATCAGGGTCTCCGAGCCGCCCAGGAGATCCGGGATCACGAACTCGCCGACCATCGGAATGAAGCAGAGCCCGGCCCCGGCCGCGATCCCGGGCAGGCTAAGCGGAAGGGTCACCGACCAGAACACCCGCGTCGGCGAGGCGCCGAGATCCGCCGCCGCCTCGCGCAGCGCGGGATCGAGCCGGTTCATCACCGCGTAGAGCGGCAGCACCATGAACGGCAAGTAGGCGTAGACGAGACCGATGAGAATCGCGGCATCGGTGTTCAGGATGATCAGCGGCTCGGAGACCAGGCCGAGGCGCAGCAGGATCAAGTTCAGCAGTCCCTCGGGTTTCAGGATCGCGATCCAGGCGTAGATCCGGATCAGAAAACTCGTCCAGAACGGCACCACCACCAGGGCGACGAGGAGCGGCTGCCATCGCGACGGCGCCCGGGCCAGCGCGTAGGCGAGCGGCGTGCCGAGGGCGACGAGGATCAGGCTGGACGCCGCGGCGTAGGCGAGCGAGCCGAGGGCGGCATCGCGGTAGAGCGTGTCGGCGGCGAGCGTCGCGTAATTGTCGAGGTTCAGGGCTTCGAGGAAGGACGACCAGCCCTCGATACCGCCCTGCCAGTCGAAGACCGGCAGGTAGGGCGGGATCGCGGTGGCCGGCTCCGACAGACTGATCTTGAGGGTGATGGCGACGGGCAGCAGGAAGAAGGCCGACAGCCAGAGCAGCGGCGGCAGGCGCACGAGCCGGTCGAACAGCCGCTTTCCGGGCGCCTTCACCCTCATGGCTGCCGCTCCAGGGTCCCGGCCGGGCGGGCCCGGGTCATTGCAGCGCGCATCATGCCGGCAGGATCACGGCGTCGCTCGGGGCGAAGCCGGCGCGGGTGTCCGAACCCGCGGATTCCCGCTCGCCGCCCGGCCTGGCACTCGACCGCAGCAGAGTGCCATCGGGCAGGCGCAGCGTGCGGCGCAGGCGGTCGCCGAGAAAGGTCGCGTCGGCGATCGTCACCGGCAGGCCCTCGGCGCCGAGGACGAGGTCTTCCGGGCGCACGGCGACCACGACCGAGGCGCCCTGGGGCAACGAGTTCGCGGCGGCGCGGACCGGCCCGTGGGCGGTCTGCACCGTGCGGGTGTCGCCGGGCTCGGCGGGTCCCAGCCGGCCCGGGATGAGATTCACGTCGCCGAGCAGGCCTGCCACGAAGCGGCTGGCCGGGCGGCGGTACAACTCGGCCGGGGTCCCGACCTGGGCGAGCCGGCCATGCTCCATGACGCCGACGCGGTCGGAGAGCATCATCGCTTCCTCGGGATCGTGCGTCACCACCACGAAGGCGGTGCCGAGGCGGCGCTGCACGGCGCGCAGCTCGGCCTGGGTCTCCTCGCGCAGGCCCCGGTCGAGGGCGCCCAGCGGCTCGTCCAGGAGCAGCAGCTTCGGCTCGCGGGCGAGCGCCCGGGCGAGCGCGACCCGCT
>NZ_VRVD01000048.1:0-16931 GCF_008040015.1 Methylobacterium sp. WL18
GCCGGTGTTCCAGGCGCCGCCACGGCCGGAGCCGGAGGCCGAGACCCTGGTCTCGGCGGCGACCGACGCCAGCGTCAACGGCGCCTTCAACCTGCTGGCCCACACGGTCCTGACCCAGAACGCCCGCACGCTTGAGGATCTGGTCAAGGACATGCTCCGGCCGATGCTCAAGTCCTGGCTGGACGACAACCTGCCGGCCGTGGTCGAGCGGCTGGTCCGGGCCGAGATCGAGCGGGTCTCGCGCGGCCGCTGAGCGCCCTGCCCTCCGGCATCGGGCCTGCCCGGTGCCGGGCGCGTGTTGACGGACGCGGCCTGACGGTCGAAAGCGGGTCCAATCCTGTTGGACAAGCGTTCGGCCCATAACCGCGATGATGGACAAGACCTTCGAGCCCGCCTCTGTCGAGGCGCGGATCTCCGCCGCCTGGGCTGAGGCGGATGCCTTCCGCGCCGGCCGGCCCGAGCGCGCCGGCGCCCCGCCCTACTGCATCGTGATCCCGCCGCCGAACGTGACGGGCTCGCTGCATATGGGCCACGCCCTCAACAACACGCTCCAGGACGTGCTGTGCCGCTTCGAGCGCATGCGCGGCAAGGACGTGCTCTGGCAGCCCGGCACCGACCACGCCGGCATCGCCACCCAGATGGTGGTGGAGCGCCGGATGATGGAGCGCCAGGAGCCGGGCCGCCGGGAGATCGGCCGGGCCGCCTTCGTGGAGAAGGTCTGGGCCTGGAAGGCCGAATCCGGCGGCGCCATCGTCAACCAGCTCAAGCGGCTCGGCGCGTCCTGCGACTGGTCGCGCGAGCGCTTCACCATGGACGAGGGCCTGAGCCGCGCCGTGCTCAAGACCTTCGTGGACCTGCACCGCCAGGGCCTGATCTACCGCGACAAGCGGCTGGTGAACTGGGACCCGAAGTTCCAGACCGCGATTTCGGACCTCGAGGTCCAGCAGATCGAGACGAAGGGCCATCTCTGGCACTTCGACTATCCGATCGTCGACGCGAGCGGGGCGGAGACCGGCGAGGTCATCACGGTCGCGACCACCCGGCCCGAGACGATGCTGGGCGATACCGGCATCGCGGTCCACCCGGAGGATGCGCGCTACACGGCGCTGGTCGGCAAGCGGGTCCGCCTGCCGCTGGTCGGCCGCCTGATCCCGATCGTCGCCGACACCTATTCCGACCCCGAGAAGGGCACCGGCGCGGTCAAGATCACGCCCGCCCACGACTTCAACGACTTCGACGTCGGCCGGCGCTGCAACCTCGGGGTGATCAACATCCTCGACCCCGAGGGCCGGATGCTGCTCGACGGCAACGCCGCGTTCCTGGCCGACGCCTCGCCCGAGCCCGAGGCCCTGGCGCTGCACGGCCTCGACCGGGCGCAGGCCCGCAAGGAGGTCGTCGCCCTGATGGAGGCGCGTGGCCGTCTGCGCGCCGTCGAGCCCAACACCCACGCGGTGCCGCACGGCGACCGCTCGGGCGTGGTGATCGAGCCCTATCTCACCGATCAGTGGTACGTGAACGTGAAGCCGCTGGCCGAGCGCACGCTCCAGGCGGTGCGCGACGGCCAGACCAAGTTCGTCCCCGAGACCTACGAGAAGACCTTCTTCCAGTGGCTCACCAACATCGAGCCCTGGTGCATCTCGCGCCAGCTCTGGTGGGGCCACCAGATCCCGGTCTGGTACGATGACGACGGCGGGATCTTCGTGGCCGAGAGCGAGAAAGGGGCCCTCGCGCAGGCCGAGGCCAAGCACGGCCGCCCGGTCGCGCTGACCCGCGACGCGGACGTCCTCGACACGTGGTTCTCCTCCGCGCTCTGGCCGTTCTCGACGCTGGGCTGGCCGGATTCGACCCCGGAATTCGCCCGCTATTACCCGACCAACGCCCTGGTGACCGGCAAGGACATCCTGTTCTTCTGGGTCGCCCGGATGATGATGATGGGCCTGCACCTCACCGACCGGGCGCCGTTCGAGACGGTCTACCTGCACACGCTGGTGCGCGACGCCTCCGGCGCCAAGATGTCGAAGTCGAAGGGCAACGTCGTCGATCCCCTCGAGCTGATCGATCAGGTCGGGGCCGACGCCCTGCGCTTCACCCTGTGCGCGCTCGCGGTCCAGGGTCGCGACATCAAGCTCTCGGCCGACCGGGTCCAGAGCTACCGCAACTTCGCGACCAAGCTCTGGAACGCCGCCCGCTTCGCCGAGCTGAACGGCTGCCAGCTCGACCCGGCCTACGACCCACGGGCGATCACCGGGGCGATCAACCGCTGGGCGCTCACCGAGGCCGCCCGCGCCGTGGGCGAGGTGACGGCGGCCCTCGAAGCCTACCGGTTCAACGACGCGGCCGGCACCGCCTACCGCTTCGTCTGGAACATTTTTTGTGATTGGTACCTCGAACTCGCCAAGCCGGTGCTGCAGGGCGAAGGCGTCGATCCGGCCGTCCGGGCCGAGACCCAGGCGACGGTGGCGTTCCTGATCGATCAGGTCGCCAAGCTGCTGCATCCGTTCATGCCGTTCCTCACGGAGGAACTCTGGGCGATCAAGGGCGCCGCGATCCCCGAGCGCGGCCTCCTGGCGCTCGCCGCCTGGCCGGATCTTGCCGGGCTCGCGGATGCCGACGCCGAGGCCGAGGTCGGCTTCGTGGTCGACCTCGTAACCCAGGTTCGCTCGGCCCGCTCCGAGACCAGCGTCCCGGCCGCGGCGCAGATCCCCCTGGTGATGGTCGGGGCGTCCCCGGAGGTGCGGACCCGGGTCGAGGCCTGGCGGGACACGCTGCTGCGCCTGGCCCGGCTCTCGGAAATCACCTTTTCGGATACGCCGCCGAAGAACTCGGTGCAGCTCCTCGTGCGCGGCAGCGTCGCGGCCCTGCCCCTCGAAGGCATCGTCGACCTCGCCGGCGAGGTCGCGCGCCTGAAGAAGGAGCAGGGCAAGGCGCAGGGCGAGATCAAGAAGGTCGACGCCAAGCTCGGCAACGCCGACTTCGTCGCCCGCGCCCCCGAGGACATCATCGAGGAGAACCGCGAGCGCCGGGAGGCCGAGGCCGCGCGGCTCGTGAAGATCGAGGAGGCGCTGGCGCGGTTGAGCGGGGATTGATCGCTTCGCTCACCACATGCGCGTAATCTGCGTCCCTCTCGTGCGGGCATCCGCGGCATCGCAACGATGAACGGCTGAACGGCTGTCGAGCGCGGCTAGGCATGAAAATGGCGTCATATGATGCCATCATCGATGCCGCGCGGGGGAGAGCGTGATGCGGACGACGATCAACCTGGACGATGATTTGCTGGCCAAGGCGCAGCACTACACAGGCATCACTGAGAAATCGGAACTGGTCCGCGAAGCCCTGCGCGCGCTGGTCCAGCGTGAGGCGTCCCGGCGCATGATCCTGCTGGGGGGGAGCGATTCGAACGCCCAGGCCGGGACGCGCCGACGATCCGAACCGTGATCATCATCGATACGAACATCTGGATCGATCACCTCGCGGCGGCGGATCCATCCGTCACCGCAATCCTGACCGAGATGAGCCAGCGTGTTCATCCCTTCGTCATCGGCGAACTGGCGCTGGGCAGCGTCCGGGATCGCGAACGCATTATCGCGACCCTGGAAGACATGCCGTCGGCCGACGTCGCGGCCCACGACGGAGTCATGCCTTTGATCGCGGAGCACGCCTTGCACGGCCTCGGCATCGGCTATGTCGACGCGCATCTCCTGGCATCGGCGAAGCTGATGCCAGGCTCCCGAATTTGGACACGCGACAGACGCTTGGCTGCAGTGAGCGACCGGCTCGGGGTGTCGTACCGAGCGGTCCAGTAGGGCCGCAGCCCGGCGAGGCGTTTTCAGCGACGGGTGCCGAGGGGACCCACGAACGGGTTGGGCGCGCTCACGCTGCCATACGAATCGCTGTTCGAGCTGCCGAAACCGTCGCCCGTCGGGCCGCGCGGGTGGGTGGAATAGTCGGGCGGCACGTAGATCCCGGCCCGGCTCCGATAGCCGGGCTTCAGGTTGGCCGGGTTCCCGGGGGCAGCGCCGTCCTCGTAACGCCGCGTATCGACCTCCTCGATGGAATGGGACTTGGTCTTCGGAGGCTTCAGCTTGGTCCGATCGCCGACAGCCGGCTTTTCGTCGAAATAGTTTCGATAATCCGAGTACCGATCGGCTGCCAAAGCGCCGGTGACCGAACCCAAGAGCAGGACCACCGCAAACACCGTCTTCATCGCCCGATCCTCACGCATCTCACGCGACGCCAGCCGGCAGAGCCAAACGTTATGGCCGCCTGCCGTTCGATCGGAGTGTAGCGCCATCGCCCGAGCGCGCCGGTGACAGGTGGCACAAGCGAGGGACTTTTCGCGAATCGCCCTCCCGGCTCGGCGCTGCCGGGTCGCCGGCCGGGGGCCGGCCATGGCCGCCCCGCCCCCGGATCGGCGCACATGTCCAAACCGTAATTTGACCGCCACGCCGGGGTCAGGCGCCGCCCGTTAGACCGATCCCATCGACCGCCGCGTCCACCGGCGTCGCCCCGATCCGTTCGAAGAGGTTGCGATCCCCATGACCGAGACCCGTCCCCAAAGCTCGCTGTCCGGCCGGACCTCGCGCCGTGCCCTCGCCTCGGTGGCTGCCGCCGCGCTGATCGCCGGCGGTGCCCTCGGCACCACCCTGCCTTCCGTGACCCCCGCCTACGCCCAGGCCCTGCCAAAGACCCCGATCGAGGCTCCGGAGCATCCGCCGGGTTCGTTCGCCGGCATCGTCAACAAGGTGAAGCCGGGCGTCGTCTCGGTGAAGGTCAAGCTCGACGACTCGGCAAGCAGCGACGACGAGGACGGTCCCGGCCAGGGCTCCGGCCAGGGCCAGAACCTCCAGAACGTGCCGCCGCAGCTGCGTGAGTTCTTCCGCCGGTTCGGCCAGAACGGTCCGGGCGGCGGCCAGCCCCAGCCGCAGCAGCGCCAGGGCTCGCGCGGCGCGGTCGGCTCCGGCTTCATCATCTCGGCGGACGGCTACGTCGTGACCAACAACCACGTGGTCGATCACGCCAAGACCGTGCAGGTGACCCTCGACGACGGCCGTACCCTGGACGCGAAGGTGATCGGCAAGGATGCCAAGACCGACGTCGCGCTCCTGAAGATCAACGAGGGCTCGAACTTCCCCTACGTCCAGTTCGGCAAGACCGCCCCGCAGGTCGGCGACTGGGTGGTGGCGATCGGCAACCCGTTCGGCCTCGGCGGCACCGTCACGGCCGGCATCGTCTCGGCCCGCGGCCGCGACATCGGTGCGGGGCCCTATGACGACTTCCTGCAGATCGATGCCCCGATCAACAAGGGCAATTCCGGCGGCCCGACCTTCAACGTCAACGGCGAGGTGGTCGGCGTGAACACCGCCATCGCGTCCCCGTCGGGCGGCAGCGTCGGCTTGGCCTTCGCGATCCCGGCCGAGACCGTGCAGGCGGTGGTCGAGCAGCTCCGCACCGACGGCAAGGTCGCCCGCGGCTACCTCGGCGTGCAGATCCAGCCGGTGACGCAGGACATCGCCGACGGGCTCGGCCTCGACAAGGCGAAGGGCGCCCTCGTGGACCATGCCGAGAACGGCACCCCGGCGGCCCAGGCCGGGCTGAAGGCCGGCGACGTGATCGAGAAGGTCAACGGCGACACGGTGGACAGCGCCCGGGAGCTCTCGCGCCGGATCGCCGGCATGAAGCCCGGCGCCAAGGTCGAGCTGAGCTACCTCCGGGGCGGCAAGACCGACACCGCGACGGTGACGCTCGGCGCCATGCCCACCGACGGCACCAAGGTCGCCGCCCGCGAGGACGATTCGGGCAACGGCCAGCCACGGCTCGGCCTCAACCTCGCGCCGGCCGCCGATGTCGGCCTGTCCGAGCAGGGCGTCGCCGTCGTGCAGGTCGATCCCGACGGTCCGGCCGCCGCCAAGGGCATCGAGGCCGGCGACGTGATCCTGGACGTGGGTGGCCAGAGCGTGACCCGCCCCTCCGACGTCGCCGCGCAGATCCGCACGGCGGAGTCGAGCGGCCGCAAGGCGGTGCTGATGCGGGTGAAGAGCAGCAAGGGCCAGACCCGCTTCGTGGCGGTGTCCCTGAGCAAGAAGGCCGGCTGACGCCGGTTCAAACGCGGCGCGGGGTATCTTCATCCCTGCGCCGCTTAGTGGGTTCCTCCCGACTGACGCCGGCCGAACAGGCTGGCGTCTTTTTCCGTTCCGGCATCAGGTTCGCGGCGCCACCGGATGTGTCCCGGGCCTTTCGTCCCGCACCGTCATCGCGAACGGAGCGAAGCGACCTAGGGACCCGCCTCGTTCGTCGTGGGCGCGCGACAGTGAGTTGCTTCGCATCGCGCGCAATGACCGTGAGCGTGGCGGCAGACCTGTCAGATGGACGCCGGATCGGAGGGAAGTGGGATCCCGAGCCCCGGTCCCAACCGCGTGCGGCACTTGCCCAGCGATGCGAACGCCGCATTCGAATCACGGGCCAAACGCATCAAATCGCCAATCCTGGCCCGTCCGCGGGCAAAAGCGAAAAACACCGCGGCGATGTCGGGCTCGCCGTCCGGGGTGAGCGCCTCTGCGGCGAAGGCCGGGAGCGCCTGGTTGGCGGGGTCGCAGATCACCCGGAGGGCCGCGAAGGGCAGGCCATGGCGGCCCGCGAAGGCGGCGGCGACGTGGGATTCCATGTCGACGGCGGCGGCGCCGGTCAGGGCGCGCAGGTCCGCCTTGCCGTCGACCCCGAGAACGGCGGTGTCGACGCCCGCGAGGTCGGCCGGGATGACCCGGGGACCGATGCCCGCCAGGGCGTTGAGCAGCGTGGCGGAGAGATCGAGGTCGGCGGCGCGCCGGCCTTCCTCGCCGATGACCCCGGTACCCACCACCACGTCGCCGGGCTTCAGGGACGGGTCGAGGCCGCCCGCGATGCCGAAGCTGATCACCGCCCGGCAGCCGGGCTGCGGGCGCGCATCGAGGAGCTGACGCAGGCGGTGCGGGTTGCCGCCGGCTCCGACCGCCTCGACCCCCTCCCCGGCCGCGAGACGGCGCTCGCGGGCGAGACCGGTGACGGCGAGGACGGGCGCGGCAGGATCGATCATCGCGCGCTGGTGGACCAGTCCGGCGAGCTCCGCAAGGAGCCGCGAGCGCCGGGGTGCCGGCGCCGCGGGATCGTCGTCGGAGGAAGCCACGTTCGCAATACCGGGGTTCGCGGGCGGAAGGACTCTTGCGATCCGCTCCGGCGTCGTCCCGAACGGTGGCGCCGGCCCGAAGGTCGGCGCCGGGCGCGTCACATGCCGAACTGGACGCGCCGGCTGTTGGTGCGCTTCAGGTTGCGGAACCGCGCCATCGCCCAGAGCGGGAAGAACTTCGGGTAGCCATGGTACCGCAGGTAGAACACCCGCGGGAAGCCCGTGGCCGTGTAGCGCTCCTCGTTCCAGAATCCGTCCGCGCCCTGCGTGCGGGTCAGGAAGTTGATGCCGCGGGTCACGGCCGGGTCGTCGACCGCGCCGGCCGCCATCAGGGCCAGCAGCGCCCAGGCGGTCTGCGAGGCCGTGGACGAGCCCGCCTCGAAGGCCGGATCGATCTTGTAGGACGAGGCGTCCTCGCCCCAGCCGCCATCCGGGTTCTGGATCCGGATCAGCCAGGACACCGAGCGCTGGATCCGCGGATCGGCGGAATCGACCCCCGCGGCGTTGAGAGCGCACAGCACCGACCAGGTGCCGTAGATGAAGTTCATGCCCCAGCGGCCGTACCAGGAGCCGTCCTCCTCCTGGTCGTTGAGCAGGTAGTTCACGCCGCGGTCGAGCGCCCGGGAGGTCTCCCGGGTCTCACCGAGCTGCGCCAGCATCCCGACCACGCGGGCGGTCACGTCCGCAGTCGGCGGGTCGAGCAGCGCGCCGTGGTCGGAGAACGGGATGTGGTTGAGGTACATGTGGTTGTTGTCGGCGTCGAACGCCGCCCAGCCGCCGTCCTGCGACTGCAGGCCCTCGACCCATTCCCGGGCGCGGGCGATCGAGGCCTTGTAGTCCGGCATGCCGGCGACCAGCCCGTGCTGGTGCATGGCCCGGTCCATGGCCATCACCACCACAGCGGTGTCGTCGAGATCGGGGTAATGGGCGTTGGCGTACTGGAAGGCCCAGCCGCCGGGGCGGACCTTCGGCTTGCGCGCCGCCCAGTCGCCGACGATGTCGAGCACCTGGCGGGGCTTCAGCCAGTCGAGCCCGGCGCGGGCCTGGGCCTCGGCCTCGGGGCTGCCGGCCTCCAGGAGGGCGTGGGCGGCCAGCGCCGTATCCCAGACCGGGGAGACGCAGGGCTGGACGTAGGCCTCGTCGGCCTTCTCGACCACCAGCTTCTCGATGGCGTCGCAGGCGACGCGGACCTGCGGGTGATCGGAGCGGTAGCCCATCACCTCGTACATCAGCACCGAGTTGACCATGGCGGGGAAGATCGCCCCCAGGCCATCCTCGCCGTTCAGGCGCTCGCTGACCCAGGCGCGGGCCTTCTCCATGGCGCGCTGGCGGCTCTTGCGCGGCAGGCGGTCCTCGACCAGCTGCAGCATCCGGTCGATGAAGCCGAAGATCGGCGTCCACGGCCAAGTCGCGTGCGGGGAGCCCGGCCAGGTGCGGACGCTCTCGGGCGGCGTGATGAACAGCTCCTGGACGCTGATCCCGCGCGGGTTGCGGGCGCGCGGCTTGGTCGCCTGGAGCACGAACAGCGGCACCACGGTGGTGCGGGCCCAGTAGCTGATCTTGTCGAGGTGGAACGGGAACCACTTCGGCAGGAACATCACCTCCACGGGCATCACCGGCACGGCGCGCCAGGGCACCTCACCGTAGAGCGCCAGCATGAAGCGGGTGAAGACGTTGGCGTTGGCCGCGCCGCCGCGGGACAGGATCGCCTCCCGGGCCCGGCGCATGTACGGCGCCTCGATGTCCTCGCCGATCATCTTGAGGGCGAAATACGCCTTGACCGTGCAGCTCATGTCGAACGGCCCCTCGTGGACGAGGGCCCAGCCGCCGTGCCGGCCTTGGGTGCGGCGCAGGTAGTTGCCGATCTTGGCCTCGAGGCCTTCGGGCACGGGCGTGCCGCGGAAGTGGTGGAACAGGACGTATTCGGACGGAATCGTGGCATCCGCCTCGAGTTCGAAGCAGATATGCCCGTCATCGTGCGCCAGGTTGATCAGCGCGCGCGTCGCCTGCGCCACGCCGCGCTCGACGTCGTCGAGCGAGATCCCCTGGGTCTTCGAGCGCTGAAGCGGCTCGACCTTGCTTACGGCCTCTCTCATGGTCCTCGCCTCGAACGGCCGCTGCGTTGCGGCCGCCATGCCTCAAGCGGCGCCCAATGCGCCCGATACCGGCGCGCGTAACCCGCCGCGCACGGACGATCCGTGACGCAGCGCACGCGCGGCCGTCTTGCCCGAACGGATCGCTCCCTCGATCGTCGATGGCAGACCGGTGGCGGTCCAATCGCCTGCCAGGACGAGATTCTCGTAGGCGGTTTCGGACCCCGAGCGACGCGCGGCCTCGGCCGGCGTCGCCGCGAAGGTCGCACGCTTCTCCTTTACGATCTGCCAGCTGGGCAGTTCCGGGGCAAGACTGCACAACTGTGCGATCTCACCCCAGATCTGGCGGGCGAGGTCTTCCCGGGGCACGTCGAGGAGCCGGTCGGCACCGCTAATCGTGACCGAGTACCGGTCCGGATAGGCGAAAAGCCACTCCGTCAGGGCGTTTACGACGCCGAGGACCAGCGGGCCGCCGGGCTTCGGTGCAAGGGCGAAATGCGCGTTCACGATAGATCGGAATTCCACCGGGGCGAGGAGACCCGGCAACACCTCCCGGGCGACCCAGGGCGGCAGGGCGAGCACGATTCCGTCGTCGGGGCCGATCGCCTCCGGGCCGTCGGAGAACAGCAGCTGCCCGATTCGGCCGTCGGCGCCGTCGAGGCCGCGCAGGCGTCGGCCGACGCGGATCTCGCAGCCGCGGGCGCTCAGGTAGCGCAGGGCCGGGTCCACGAAGGCGTAGGACAGGCCCTCCACCGCCACCAGCGGGCGGCAGGCCTTGCCGCCGGCGCCGAGGGTCTCGCGCAGGATCCGGGCGGCCAGCCCGACATCGCTGTCCCGCGGCTCGGTGTTGAGCGCGGCCAGGAGGACCGGGTGCCAGAGCCGGGCGTAGAGGTCGCCCTCGCAGGCCATGCTGTCGCCGATCGTGCCCCCGGCGCCCTCGGGCTTGCCGGAGGCCGCGCGCAGGATTCCCAGCGGGGCGAGATAATCGCGGGCGCGGGTGCCGGGGACGCGGCGCGACGGGCTCATCACCCACCAGGGCAGCCGCCCGGCATTGGGGCGCAGGCACCAGCGTTCGCCGGTCTTCAGGTCGGCGAAGTCGAACGCCGCCTCGTCGGGTCCGGCGAGGGCGTCGGCGGGGGCGCCGACGGTCTTGAGGAAGCCCAGGGCGTCGGCGTTGCCCGACAGCAGCAGGTGGTTGCCGTTGTCGATCGTCAGGCCCAGCGACGGGTCGTAATAGGAGCGACAGCGCCCGCCGGCCTGCTTGGCGGCCTCGTGCAGCACCACCCGGGCACCGGTCTCGGCCAGCGCGACGGCGGCGGAGAGGCCGGCCAGCCCGGCCCCGACGACGTGGACGGTTCCCATCAGACCAGACCGTGCCGGAGGACGACGGCGAGCAGCGCCAGCTTGCCGGGCTTGACCCGGGCGCGGGGCATCGCCCAGCCGCGCTCGAGCACCGCCTTCAGGTAGAGGTGATAGGCGGCGGCCATCAGCCGGGCGGCCTTGGTCGCCTTGCGGGGGCTGCGCCGGATGATCTCCCAGGTCGCCTGGTAATGATCCTCCGCCTCCCGCGCGAGCGAGATGCAGACCTCGCCGATGCGCGGATGGCCGACCGCCTGCGCCGGGGTGGGATCGGCCAGCCCGATGGCGGCCAGCTTCTCGCGGGGCAGGTAGAGGCGACCGCGCTCGGCATCCTCGTCGATGTCCCGGAGGATGTTGGTGAGCTGGAGCGCCCGGCCCTGGTGCCAGGCGAGCCGGATCCCGTCCGCCTCCGGCATGCCGAAGATCCGCACCGACAGGCGGCCGACTGCGCTGGCGACCCGGTCGCAATAGAGGTCGAGGGTCTCGGCATCCGGAGCGACGATGTCCGCGACGGCATCCATGGCCATGCCGTCGATCACCGCCTGGAAGTCCTCGCGCTTCAGGTCGTAGCGGCGCACCGGCTCGACGAGGTCGCGCACCCGCGCGGCCGGACGGCCGGCATAGAGGGCGTCGATGTCGGCGCGCCAGCGATCGAGCTCGACCTGCCGCACCGCCCGCGCCCCGCCATCGTCGGCCACGTCGTCGACGGAGCGGCAGAAGGCGTAGACGGCATACATCGCCTCGCGCCGCTCCTTCGGGAGCAGGCGCATGGCGGTATAGAACGACGAGCCGGCGGCCGGCAGGGCCGGGGCGGCCGCGTCCTGATCGGTGATGGGGGTCGCGGTGGCGCTCACGAGCGGATTCCCTGAGCCGCGCCCCGCACGATCCGGCCCCGGAAGGGCCGGCGCGCCAGGGTGGCGGCGACGCCGCCGAGCGCGGTGAGGGCGAAGGCGGCCTTGCCGTGATGGACTTTGTCCGAGAGCGGATCGCGCGTGGTCAGACCCTTGGCGAGCACCACGGCGAGCCGGTGGATCGCGGCGATCTCCAGGGACAGCCGCAGGTCGTCGATCAGGTCCGGCAGGGCCGAGCCCTCGTCGAGGAGGTCGAGGCAGCGTTGCGCCAGCTCGGCGATCACCGCCCGGAGCTGCGGGGTCGCCTTCGGGGCGCCCAGCATCGCCACGGTCGCGCCGTGCCGGTCGAGCGTGTCGTGCGGGATGTAGACCCGGTCGAGCCCCGAAAAATCCTTGCCGCAATCCTGGAGGTGATTGATGATCTGGAGCGCCGCGCAGATCGCGTCGGAGGCCTTATAGACCCGGGCCGGATCCTCGCCGTGCACGTCGAGCACGAAGCGCCCGACCGGCATCGCCGAGTAGCGGCAGTAATAGATCAGCTCGTCCCAGTTCGCCGTACGGTTCTTGCGCGCGTCCATCCGGAACGCGTCGAGCAGTTCGAGCGCGTGGCGGGGCGGCAGGCCGCGGGCGGCGAGTTCGCGCTTGAGCGGCTCGGCCTCCGGATCGGAGGGGCCGGCGCCGGTGAGCGCGTCGGCCAGCTGGTCGAGCAGCGCGAGCTTGCGCTCGGACGCGAGTTCCGTGTGGTCGGCCACGTCGTCGCCGGCGCGGACGAAGTTGTAGAACGCCAGGATCGCCCCGCGGTGGCGCGGATGGATCAGGTGCGAGGCGACCGGAAAGTTCTCGTCGCGGTGCCCCTTGCCGGAGCGTGCCGCGGTCGCGGTGTCGAGCTTGCTCATCCGAGATACCCGGCCTGGCGGAACCACGCGATCGCGTCGGACAGGCCCTCGCGATAGGGGCGTGCCGTATAGCCCAGTTCCGCCCGGGCTTTCTTGTCGGAAAAAAACATCCGGTAGCGGGACATGCGGATGCCGTCGATCGTGGCGAACGGCTGGCGACCGGTGACCCGGGCGGCGAGCTGCGCGAAGAACGCCACCGGGTAGACCGCGGCCCGCGGCAGGTTCACGGTCGGGGGCTTGCGCCCGACCATGCCGGCGATGTCGGCGAGCATCTGCGACAGGAACACGTCCTCGCCGCCCAGGATGTAGCGCTCGCCGATCCGCCCCTTGCGGAGCGCCAGCAGGTGGCCGTGGGCCACGTCGTCGACATGGGCGAGGTTGAGCCCGGTATCCACGAAGGCCGGCATCTTGCCCAGCGCCGCCTCCTGGATGATCCGGCCGGTGGGCGTCGGCTTCACGTCCCGGGGGCCGATCGGGGTCGACGGGTTGACGATCACCGCCTGCAACCCGTCCCGGGCGATCATCTCCTCGACCACGCGCTCGGCCACGACCTTGCTGCGCTTGTAGGCGCCGATGGCCGTCTCGGGCGTCAGCGGCATGGTCTCGTCGGAGGGCGTGACCCCGTCGGCCGGCGGCTTGATGGTGGCGACGCTCGACGTGTAGACCACCCGCTCGACGCCCGCATCGAGGGCCGCGCGCATCATCAGGCGGGTGCCGTCGCGGTTGGTGCGAACGATCTCCTCCATATCCGGCGCCCAGAGCCGGTAATCGGCCGCGGCGTGGATCAGGTAGCGCTGGCCGCGCAGGGCGGCGGCCACGGCCGCCGGGTCGCGCATGTCCCCTTCGGCGATCTCGACATCGGTCCAGGTCAGGTTCCGGCGCGGGCTCGTGGCGCGCACGAGGATGCGCACCGGGAAGCCCGCCCGGCGGAACACGTCGACCAGGGCTGAACCGAGGAACCCGCTCGCGCCAGTGATCAGCACGGGGCCGACCTCGGACGGGCCGGAGGAAGTGGCCTCTACCATCGCGTGTCTAAAGCGTTGCGGGATGCCGGCGCGGGCGGGGGACCCCGCCGCGCCGCGCTTGTGTCATCGAACCGCCTGAGCGGCAAGCGAGGGGTAGAATCGGTTTGCTCGGAGCCGCTGCGCGGCACTCATCATGCTGGATCCCGGGTCGCATTCCGCTGACGCTCCATGCGCCCGGGAAAAGGCGTCGCGTTCGACCCTGCACCACCCCTTTCCCGGACAGGTGAAGCGCAGCGGAACCTGATCCGGGACCGAGCACAGGAATCGCCGCGATGCGGCACTGCCACGTCTCGCTAATCCGCAGACAACGCGCCCCGGAAAGCTGCCTTGTCACGTCGCACCCGGCCTGGATCAGGCCAGGCGCAGGCGCGAGCGGCCTTCCTTGCGCTCCGGCAGGGTGGCCAGCGCGGTCTTGACGATGGTTGCGGCGTCGAGGCCGGCCTCGGCGTACATCTTCTCCGGGCTGTCGTGGTCCTGGTACAGGTCCGGCAGCGTCAGGGTCCGCACCCGGACGCGCCCGGCATCCAGCGCGCCCTTCTCGGACAGCAGGTGCAGCACCATCGCCCCGAACCCGCCGCGCGAGCCCTCCTCGATCGTGATCAGAACCTCGTGGCTCTGCGCCAGGTCCAGGATCAGCGCCTCGTCCAGCGGCTTGGCAAAGCGCGCATCCGCCACGCTCACCGCCACGCCCTGCTCCGAGAGTGTATCCGCCGCCTTCAAGGCCTCCGATAGCCGCGTGCCGAGGCTGAGGATCGCCACCCGCGCCTCCGGGTCCCGGCGGACCATCCGGCCCTTGCCGATCGCCAGGACGTCGCCCCGCTCCGGCAATTCGACGCCGACGCCCTCGCCGCGCGGGTAGCGCAGCGCGATCGGGCCGCTGTCATGGGCGTGCGCCGTCGCCACCATGTGCACCAGCTCGGCCTCGTCGGAGGCCGCCATCACGGTCATGTTCGGCAGGCAGCACAGGTAGGCCAGGTCGAACGCGCCGGCATGCGTCGCCCCGTCGGCGCCGACCAGCCCGGCCCGGTCCAGGCAGAACCGCACCGGCAGGTTCTGCAGCGCCACGTCGTGCACGACCTGGTCGTAGGCCCGCTGCAGGAAGGTCGAGTAGATCGCCACGAACGGCCGGTAGCCCTCGGTGGCCAAGCCGCCGGCAAACGTCACCGCGTGCTGCTCGGCGATGCCGACGTCGAAGGTTTTTTCGGGGTGGGCTTTCCCAAAGAGATCGATGCCGGTGCCGCCCGGCATCGCCGCGGTGATCGCCACGACCTTGTCGTCGGCGTCGGCCGCCTTGATCAGGCTCTCGCCGAACACCCTTGTGTAGGCCGGCGCGTTGGGCTTGGCCTTCGCCTGGACCCCCGAGACCACGTCGAACTTGACCACGCCGTGGTAGCGGTCGGCCGAGGCCTCGGCCGGGGCGTAGCCCTTGCCCTTGCGGGTGACGACGTGGAGCAGGATCGGGCCGTGCTCGGCGTCGCGGACGTTCTTCAGGACGGGCAGCAGCTGGTCGAGGTTGTGCCCGTCGACCGGGCCGACATAGTGAAAACCCATCTCCTCGAACATCGTGCCGCCGCCCACCACCAGGGAGCGGGCGTACTCTTCGGCGGCCGCCGCGCGCTGGTAGAGCGCCTTGGGTAGAAGCTTGCCGAGCTGCTTGGCGGTCTCGCGCAGGGACTGGTAGGTGCCGCCCGAGGCCAGGCGAGCGAGATAGCCCGACATCGCGCCGACCGGCGGGGCGATCGACATGTCGTTGTCGTTGAGGATGACGATCAGGCGCGAATGCAGGGCGCCGGCGTTGTTCATGGCCTCGTAGGCCATGCCGGCCGACATCGAGCCGTCGCCGATCACCGCGATGGCGTTGCGGCGCTTGGGTGTCCGGCCCTTGGCCTTGGCGGCGTCGGCGTCGAGGTCGCGGGCGACCGCCATGCCGAGCGCGGCCGAGATCGAGGTCGAGGAATGGGCGGCGCCGAACGGGTCGTAGGCGCTCTCGGAGCGCTTGGTGAAGCCGGACAGGCCGCCCCCCTGGCGCAGCGTCCGGATGCGGTCGCGGCGCCCGGTCAGGATCTTGTGCGGGTAGCACTGGTGGCCGACGTCCCAGACGATGCGGTCGTCGGGGGTGTCGAACACGTGGTGCAGGGCGACCGTGAGCTCGACCACGCCGAGCCCGGAGCCGAGATGGCCGCCGGTGATCGACACCGCGTCGATCATCTCGGCCCGCACCGCGTCCGCCACCGCCTGCAACTCGGATTCGGGAAGCTGCCGAAGCGCCGCAGGCTCCGGGATACGGTCGAGCAACGCCGCGTGGTCAGAGGATATCGCCAAGGGAAGCATCCGCTCGTTCGAGTGTGGTAACGGCCCCGTCACGCGGGCTTCCGAAAAAGGGGTCTCGCCGTCACGACGCCAGCGCCCGGGGGTCACGCGTTCATGCTAGAACCGACCCGACCGTCGCTGTCATGATAGTGCCACGTACGAACGATCGGCGGCGCGATCAATGTCCGATCGACGTTTTTTCCAGTCACGTGCCCTTACCGCCACATGAGGTCCGCTCTTGAGCCCGGCTCGTCTGTGCATCATTTCGCTCATGCTGGCGATTACCCCCGCCGGCCAAGCTTTTGCCGGCCAAGCTTACGCCAGTCCTCGGCCGCCGGACGGCAACCTCGATTTCCCGTGCAACTTCCTGGGCGCCTGCCCGCCGCGGGTCCAGCCCGGCGGTCCGGACCGCGACGCCCGGCCCTTCACGGGGAGCCTCGGCCGCCCCTGCGCGTGGCGCGACCGTCCGACCCCGGAGGGTCCCCGGCGGGTGCGGGTATGCTGGTAGCGCTGCCCCGGGGGGCGTGTGCCGCGGCGCTCGCCGTCCTCGCCCTGTCGGCGCCGGCCCGATCCCAGGAGACCTGCCCGGCGCTGTTCGCCGGCGGGCTCGCGCCGGTCCTGACGAACGCAAAGCTCGCCGCCCGCACGGTGCCACTCTGCTTCGAAGCCTTCGCGGTCCTGCATTCGGGGGTGACGCGCACGCCGCTCTATTCCGCCGAGCACCTCACCCGGGCCAGCGTCGCCGACGCCCGCACGGTCGCCCGCGACGACGCGTTCCACGAGGAGGCGCGGCTGCCGGATGCCGAGCGCGCATCCCTGGAGGATTACGTCCGCAGCGGCTTCGACCGCGGACACCTCGCCCCGGCGGGCGACATGCCGACCCTGACCGCCCAGGCCGAATCGTTCAGCCTGGCCAACATCGTGCCGCAGAACCGGGCGCTCAACCGCGGGCTCTGGGCCGACATCGAGGAGGGCACCCGGCGGCTGGCGAGCCGGCGCGGCGCACTCTTCGTCGTCACCGGGGTGATCTTCTCCGGGGACGCGGTCCAGCAGATCAAGGGCGGGGTTCTGGTGCCCACCCAATTGTTCAAGGCGCTCTACGACCCGGCCAGCGGCGAGGCCGGCGCCTACCTGGCCCGCAACGACGACGCCCGGGACTGGCGCGCGGTCTCGATCGACGACCTCACCCGCGAGGCCGGGATCGACGTGTTCCCGGCCCTGCCGCCCGCCGCCCGGGC
>NZ_VRVD01000490.1:0-3511 GCF_008040015.1 Methylobacterium sp. WL18
GCCCTGGCGTGACCGGCGGCCGTGACGGGCGCGACGGCCTCACGACGGCCGCAATGCCGGGTCAGCCTCCCAGGACCGTGCACGGCCGCGTTCCCGTCCGGCCGATGCGGCGCGGACGGTTCATGCCCCTTCCGATACCGAGATCCTTCGCCGCCGGCCTCGTGCTGCTGACCGTCTGCGGTTCCGTCGCGGCGCAGGCCGGGAAGGCCGACGCGCCGATCCCGGCGGCGACGCTCGCCCTGATGGCGCAGAAAGGCACCAGTGCCGCCGCCCCGGTGCTGTTCCGGGCCTACAAGAAGGAATCCGAGATCGAGGTCTGGAAGAAGGGCCCGTCCGGGTACGTCCACATCAAGACCTTCCCGATCTGCCGCTGGTCCGGACAGCTCGGGCCCAAGCGCAAGAGCGGCGACCGGCAGACCCCGGAGGGGTTCTATGCGGTGCCCCGGCGCCAGATGAATCCGAACTCGCACTATTACCTGTCCTTCGACGTCGGCTATCCCAACGCCTACGACCGCGCCCATGGCGGCACCGGCTCGGCCGTGATGGTGCACGGCATCTGCTCGTCGATGGGCTGCTTCGCCATGACCGACGGCACGGTCGGGGAGATCTACGCCATCGCCCGCGAGGCCCTGAACGGCGGGCAGGCGGCGTTCCAGTTCCAATCCTACCCGTTCCGGATGAGTGCCGAGAACATGGCCCGCCACCGCGCCGACCCGAACATCGGGTTCTGGCGCGAACTCAAGGCCGGCTCGGACCGGTTCGAGGCGAGCAAGGAGGAGCTGCAGGTCTCGGTCGTCGCCGGCCGCTACGCCTTCGCGCCGTCCCGGGACCCCGCGCGGGAAGCCGCGGTCGCGACCCACCGCGCCATCGAGGAGGCCCGGATGGCGGCGCTCGCCGAATCCGGCGAGCCGGCCGTGCGCACGACCTACTCCGACGGCGGCCAGCACGCCTTCTGGGCGGCCTACACCGCCCGGGGCGGCGCGGTCGGCGACATCAGCCGCCCCGAGGCGCTGGCCTTCGCCGGCCAGGAGGTGGTGGTGGTGCCGGGTCACCGGGCGCCGCGGCCGGTGCCGGAGTCCGTCTGGGCCGCCTGGGCCGCGCCCGATTCCGCGCTCGCGCTGCGGCGGATGGCGGGCTTCGTTCCGGTCTACGAGCGGGCGCCGGACCCGTTCGGGGCGCTGGCGGGCCGGCTCCCGGTGCGCTACGGCGACGGCCTGCCCGCGCTGCTGGCAGCAGCCTTGAGCGAAACCCCGGGCGCATTCGGCGGGGCACCGATTCCCGGCGGCGTCAACGCCGGGCTTGTCGCCTCCGCCGAGCGATTCTAAGGGTGCCGAAGGGCCCGGACGCGGCCCGTCCGTGTGCGCGGCCGCACATCACGACGGCCTGCGACCCCCCAATTCATTGTAAGGCAGGGGATGAGCGGTACTCCTGTCCCGTCGGCCTGCCGTAATCAGCGCTACCTTCCCGGAACGGCGACGGGGTTTCGATCGTAACGGATTGGGACCGACTGTCCGCAGATTCGTGATCGCCATGTCCAAGTGTTCCGAGCCGACTATCCGTGCGGCCGACGAGGGCCTCGTCCTCCGATTCTGGGGCGTTCGTGGCTCGACGCCGGTCAGCGGTCCGCAATACGCCGAATTCGGCGGCAGCACGCCGTGTCTCGAGGTGCGCTGCGGCGAGCGGATGTTCGTGGTCGATGCCGGCTCCGGCATCTACAACCTCGGCCAGGGCCACCGCACCGATCTCCCCCGGGAAGTCGACCTCCTGTTCAGTCACCTGCACCTCGACCACACGGCGGGCCTTCCGTTCTTCAAGCCGGCGGTCCTCGACTGCGACCGGGTGATCAACACCTATTGCGGCAACCTCGGCGGCGAATCGGCCGGCCCGACGCTCGACCGCCTGTTCGCGCCGCCGCTGTTCCCGGTTACGCTCGACAGGCTGTGCTGCACGTTCAACCATCACGGCTTCGAGGCCGGGCAGTCCCTGACCTTCCCGGACGGCGCCCGGGTCGACACGATCCTGCTGAACCACCCGCAGGGCTCGGTGGGCTACCGCTTCGAGCATGGCGGCCGGCGCCTGTGCCTGATCAGCGACATCGAGCACAGCGATCCCTGGCCGGATCCCGAGCTGGCCCGGTTCGTCGAAGGCGCCGACCTGATGGTCTACGACGGCATGTTCACGGACGGCGAGTATCCGACCTGCCGCGGCTGGGGCCACTCCACCTGGCAGAAGGGCGTCGAGCTGGCCCGGACGGCCGGGGTCAAGGCGCTGGCGATCATCCACCTGCATCCGGCCCATTCGGATACGGCGCTGCGCGACATGGAGGCGGACCTCAAGGCGGAGATGCCCACCGCCTTCATCGCCCGCGAGAGCCAGAGCATCACGGTCGGCGCGCCGCGTTCGGTGAGCCGGGGCGCCGACGGGCGACCGGCGGTGGCGCGGGAGATCCGCCGCCGGATCAAGGTCGCCTGACCCCGCCGGTCAGACCGAGCGCCGGCCGCGCGTCCGGCTGAACCGGCGATAGGCGAACAGGACGAACAGCGCGACGCCGATGGTCAGGATGCTCCAGCCGTAATTGGTGACGAGCTGGGCATCGATCGGGTGGCCGATCAGGCCCAGCGCGACGAGCAGTCCGAAGACGGCGATCACCGCCGAGACGAGCATCCCTAGAATCATCATGGTCCCCGGCGCGTCCCGGCCGGCGCACGGCCCGGCGAAGTCGTCCGTGGAAATGCGCGGGCGCGGTGCCCGTTCCCGGTCGCATCCGGCGCCGGGACGCGGTAATCGCGCCGCGACGCGCATGGGCGGCTCCCAAGGCGCCGAACTTAGGCTAAGTAGGCCCGCATGACGGCGCCCCGGGGCGCGCGAGGAGCCCGAGACCACGGCGATGACCGGCCCACAGAACACGCCTCAGGACAGCATGCCCGCATCCACCGCCGCAACGGGCCCCCTGCGCCCGCAATCCCAGCTCGTGACGATCTTCGGCGGCTCCGGCTTCCTGGGCCGGCACGTGGTGCGGGCGCTCGCCAAGCGCGGCTACCGGATCCGCGTCGCGGTGCGCCGGCCGGACCTGGCGCTGTTCCTGCAGCCGCTGGGCAAGGTCAACCAGATCGTGGCCGTCCAGGCCAACCTGCGCTACCCCGAATCGGTCGCCCGCGCGGCCGAGCGTTCGGACGTGGTGATCAACCTCGTCGGCATCCTGCAGGAGACCGGCTCGCAGAGTTTCGCGCGCCTGCAGGTCGAGGGCGCGTCCGAGATCGCACGCGCCGCCGCCCGGCAGGGCGCCCGGATGATCCACGTCTCGGCGATCGGGGCGGATCCGACCTCGCCGTCGCACTACGCCCGCACCAAGGCGGAGGGCGAGGCCCGGGTCTTCGCCGCCTGCCCGGACGCGGTGGTGTTCCGGCCCTCGCTGGTCTTCGGGCCGGGCGACAGCTTCTTCAACCGCTTCGCCGGGCTGGCCCGGGCGCTGCCGGTGCTGCCGCTGGCGGGCGGGCAGTCGCGCTTCCAG
>NZ_VRVD01000491.1:0-3508 GCF_008040015.1 Methylobacterium sp. WL18
CCCCCCCCCCTTTTTTTTTTTCACCCACACCCCGCAATACGAGCTGCCGCGTAGTCTGGTGGGCTCGGAGATGTTTATACGAGACCGCCTCGCGGCCGATCGGCCGCACCGTGACGGCGCCGTCCGCGAGGCCGAGCACGGCACCGCCGTCGTCACCCCAGACCACGGCGATCGGGGCGCTCTCCTCGTCGCCGGCCGGCTGGCTCGCCTTCGCGCCGGCGATCGGCATGAGGCCGGAGGTCGCCACCGAGATCGCGACCTCGCTGCGCGGCCCCCGCAGCGCCCGCACCTTGAACGGCAGGTCCAGGATCCGGATGCCGGGGGCCTCGGCGCGGGCGCCGGCGAGCGGTGCCGCGCACAGGATCAGGCCCGTGAGGGCCGCGACGATCCGGCGTCGCAGGGGCGGGAAAGGGCGCATGGCGGTCATGTCCGCCGCCGGGAGCGGCGGGTCAAACGTGCTGGCCGCCGTTGATGTGCAGCTCGGCCCCGTTCACGTAGGACGAGGCGTCGGTGCACAGGAAGTAGATCGCCTTGGCGACCTCGTCGGGGGTGCCAAGCCGCCGCTGCGGGATCTGCTCGACGAGCTTCTCCGTGCCGGGCGACAGGATCGAGGTGTCGATCTCGCCCGGCGAGATCGCGTTGACCCGCACCCCGAGAGGCCCGAAATCGGCGGCCATCTCGCGGGTCAGGCCCGCAAGCGCCGCCTTGGAGGTGCCGTAGGCGGCGCCCGCGAACGGATGGACCCGGGAACCCGCGATCGAAGTCACGTTGACGATCGAGCCCCGGGCCCGGGCGAGCTCGTCGCGCAGGCCGCGGGCCAGCAGGATCGTGGCGAAGACGTTGACCTGGAACACCCGCTGCCACCCGTCGAACTCCGTGGCCAGCGCGCCCAGGCGCTCGCCCGCGGGGCCCTTCGGCGAGATGCCGGCATTGTTGACGAGCGCGTGCAGCACGCCGCCCTCGGCATCGAGCCGGCCCCGGACCTCTTCGATGGCGCGCATCGTGTCCTGGGCGTCCGCCAGATCGACCTGGAGGTGGTCCTCGGGGCCCATCTCCCAGGGGCAGTTCTCGGGGAATGCGTGGCGCGAGCAGGTGATCACCCGCCAGCCGGCCGCCGAGAAGCGCTTGACGGTGGCGTGTCCGATGCCCCGGCTCGCGCCCGTGAGCAGCATGATGCGCCGGCGTTCGTTGACGGGGAGGGCCAAAGCCGTAAGCCTCGCTGGCGTGTGTTCGGATCGCGTCCGGCCCGGGCGCTCGTCGGGCCGGTGGGCCTGAATGGTCTAGGCTCCCGGGGGCCGGAAATCCAGAGCGCGTGCCGCGCGCACGGTGCAGTGAGGGCAGGAAGCCATGACGGGTACGGACCGCTTGCTGGAGATTCCCGCCGACCAGTTCTCGGAGGCGCAGGCCGCAGCCGCCGAGGCGTTCCGGGCCGAGCGCGGGGTCCCGGTCTTCGGGCCATTCGTGCCGCTGCTGCGCAGTCCCGAACTGATGCTATGCGCCAGCCGCATGGGGCTGTACCTGCGCTACGGCAGCGCCCTGCCGCTGCGGATCAGCGAGTTCGTGATCCTGATCGTCGCCCGGCTGTGGAGCCAGCAGGTCGAGTGGCAGATCCACCATCCGATCGCGCTCAAGGCCGGGGTCGCACCGGAGACCGCGCAGGCCCTGGTGGAGGGCCGCCGCCCCGAGGCCATGAGCGACGACGAGGCGCTGGCCTACGCCTTCTCGACCGAGCTGCAGCACAACCGTGCGGTCAGCGATGCCACCTACGCGTCCGTGGTGGCGCGCTTCGGCGAGCAGGGCGCGATCGATCTCACGGGAATCAACGGCTACTACGCGTTGCTGGCCATGACCATGAACGTGGCCCGCACGGCGCTCCCGGAAGCGGGCGCGCCGCCGCTGCCGCCGCTGGTGCGGTAGCGCTCCGCGGTGCTTGTCGCGCCGGCCGCTTCGGTCTAACCGTCCCTCTATCCGGAGGGCGCCCGATGCGCGGCGCCCTCGCCAACCCCCGAAATATCGACCGGACGCAGCCATGGTCGCCCATAACCGCGCCGCCACGGCGCCGATGCCCGCGGATCCGGCCCTTGCCGGCGCCCGCATCCTCGTCGTCGAGGCCCGCTACTACGAGGCGCTCGCCGACGAGCTGCTGGCCGGCGCCCTTGCGGTGATCGAGGCGTTCGCCGCGCACGCCACCGTGGTCACGGTGCCGGGTGCCCTCGAGATCCCCGCCGCGGTGGCGATCCTGGCGGATGACTACGACGCCGTGGTGGCGCTCGGCTGCGTGATCCGCGGCGAGACTGGGCATTACGACATCGTGGCCGGCGAGAGCGCCCGCGCCCTGATGGACCTCTCGGTCCAGCGCCGGCTACCGCTCGGCAACGGCATCCTCACGGTCGAGACCGAGGCGCAGGCGCTGGAACGGGCCCGGGTCGCCGAGTTGAACAAGGGCGGCGGCGCGGCCGAGGCGGCGCTCGGGGTGCTCGCCCTCAAGCGCGCGGCCGAGGCGGCGCGCCCGCGATAACGAGAACCGACATGACCGGGACGACCGAAACCAGGCCGGACGACACCGCCCAGGATGCCCCTGAAGGCGAGGTCCACGAGACCGCCCACGAGACCGCCCGGGCGATCAGCCCGCGCAGCGGCGCGCGCCTTTCCGTGGTGCAGGCGCTCTACGAGATGGACATCTCCGGCAAGGGCGTCCTCGATGCGCTGGCCGAGTTCGAGGCCTTCTGGATCGGCCAGGAGGTCGATGGGATCGTGCATCCCAAGGCCGAGACCGCCTTCTTCCGCGACCTGCTGCGCGGCACGGTCGAGGAACAGCGGGCGATCGACCAGAAGCTCGACCAGGCTTTGGCCCAGGGCTGGCCGCTCCGGCGCATCGAGATCGTGCTGCGGGCGATCCTGCGGGCGGGCGCCTACGAGCTGCTGTTCCGGCCCGACGTGCCGGCGCCCGCGGCGATCTCCGAGTATGTCGACGTAGCCCACAGCTTCTACACCGCCGACGAGCCCGGCCTCGTCAACGCCGTGCTCGACCGGGTCGCCCGGGAGGTCCGGCCGGGTGAGATGAGCGCGCCCAAGGGCGGGAGCAACAAGGGCGGGAGCAACAAGGGCGGGAGCAACAAGGGGGGCGGCAAGCCGGGCTCCGGAAAGCCGCCCGCCAAGAAGACCTGAGCCGTGTCCGGACCGGGCCGGGCCTCCGAGGAGGGGCTGATCGCCCGCTACTTCGCCCCACTGGCCGGGCCGGGAGCGGACGGGCTCCGGGACGATGCCGCGACCCTGACGCCCACCCCCGGGCATGACCTCGTCGTCACCGCCGACGCGGTGGTGGCCGGGATCCACTATTTCCCCGACGATTCGCCGGCCTCGATCGCCCGCAAGGCGCTCGGGGTGAACCTGTCCGACATCGCGGCCAAGGGGGCGGTGCCGCGCGGCTTCCTGCTGACCCTGGCGCTCCCGGACGACTGGACGGAGGCGTGGCTCGCCGGCTTTTCCGGGGGGCTCGGGGCGGCGG
>NZ_VRVD01000492.1:0-3508 GCF_008040015.1 Methylobacterium sp. WL18
GATTCGAGGAGCCGCCACGACGCCTCCGCCAGGAGCAGGGTCAGCGCCAGGTCGAGCGCCAGGGTGACCGAGCGCGGCCCGGCGAGGTGCAGGCCGACGGCCGCCAGCACCTGCTCCGCATGCAGGGGCACGTGGAACAGGTAGGCGGCGTAGCTGATGACGCCGATCCGGCGCAGCCAGGCGCCGTCCAGCAGTGCGACGATGCGGTGGCCCGGAGATTGAACGATCTGGAGCAGGGCGAGCGCCGCCAGGATCCCGCTGAGCCGCCCGAGGATCAGCCACCGGCCGGTCTCCCCGGCGAGCAGCGGCAGGGCCAGGAACAGGGCGAGCGCGCCGAGCAGGGCGGCGTCGCTCCGGAGCCAGCCCGGCAGGGGCTGCGTGCGCAGGCCGGCCAGACCCCCCAGGGCGATCAGCCCGAGATTGGCCACCGTGTCGACGTCGAAGCTGACCGGCCAGGCGCCGGCCGACCACAGGGCGACATGCATCAGCACGCTGGCGCCCACGAGCGCGCCGCACAGCGCCCCGAGACGGCGCCGGGGCAGGAACAGGGCCGCCGGCGCGAACAGGAGGTAGAATTGCTGCTCGACGGCCAGGCTCCAGAGATGGCCGAGCTCCGTCCCCCAGCCGTTCCGCTCGATATAGACGTTGGTCAGGTATAGCCAGGTCGAAAGCTTGAACGCGTCGTCGCCGAGGTTCAGCGGGCTGCCCAGCCGGGTGGTATAGAGCACGAACAGGAAGGCGTAATACACGGGCACGATGCGGGCGAACCGGTTCCGGTAGAACGCAAGCAGGCTGTCCATCGGCGTCGCCGCGCCGGCCTCGATGCGCCCGCGGGCGGCCGCCAGGATGCGGACGATCAGGAAGCCGCTCAGCACGAAGAACAGCCAGACCCCGGCGCTGCCCAGCGCCTCGGTGCGCGGGCTCGGCGCCTTGTGGCTGACGAAGACCATCAGGAAGGCCACGGCCCGCAGGCCGTCGAACCCGATGATGCGGCGCTCTGCCGGGACCATGCACGCCTCGTCCGATGCCGGAGCCCGTCCCGCCGCGCGGGCGCGGTCGGAGCGGATCGAGCGACCGGTCTAGGCCGGCCGGGCGTGGGGGCGGCCTACCTCGATCGGCGTAGGCCGGGTGGCCTGAACATCTGCCGCATTGCTGTATTCGGCCTTAGACCCTTCGTGTTTAGGGTTGTTTAACAATATCGAAGTGGGGTATGGTCGCGATGGCCCGTCCGATTCCGGGTGGAACACTGATGTGAACGGTCATCGCTCACACACACCGGTTTGCAGACGACGCGATGCCGTGCAGCGCGATGTCTTGCGGCACGCCATGCCACAGACCGTTCCGAGAGCCCGCCGCACGCGGCGCGGATTCGGGGCTCCGCCGGGCCGGGGTGCTCACCGCCGCATCCCGAGCAGGACCACGAGGCCCACGCCGATCGCGGCTCCGGCCTGGGCCGCCAGCAACGCGACCAGCCAGCCCTGCAGCAGGCCCACCGCGAAACCGATCGCGCCCCCGATCAGCGCAGCGAAGACCAGAAGGACCAGCAATTACTTATCTCCACTGGTGATTCGGTCGTGCTGCTCTGGCTTTATCCCGCAAGTTTTCGGCTGTGCCAACGGCTCAAGACTTTCGCGTGTCAAATATTGTTCCCGTCCCGGCCGCACCGGCCCGCGGGTTCCGCTCGCATCTCGCACTGTCGCATCCACCTTTCGCACCGAGTGAGGAGCCGCCGCCATGCTGCGCCCGGTTGGGACCCCGACCTCCATCACACCGTCGTCGCCGCACCATATGGTCGAGACGATCAACGAAGCGTTGGTCAAGACGCTGCCGACGGCCTCTCCGGCGCGCTTCGGGCCCCGGCTCGGTTGGGCGACCAAGCGCATGCTCGATACCGGGGTGGCGGTGACGGCCCTGTGTCTGCTGCTGCCGCTGCTGCTGTTCATCGCCCTGCTGATCTGGGCGAGCGACGGCCACGCGCCGATCTTCCGGCACCGGCGGCTCGGCCGGCACGGGCGCCCGTTCGGGTGCCTGAAGTTCCGGTCCATGATCGCCAACGGCGACGCGGTCCTGGCCGCGCACCTGGCGGCGCATCCCGAGGCCCGGGCCGAGTGGGAGGCGACGCACAAGCTCACCCGGGATCCCCGCGTGACCACCCTGGGCCAGGTGCTGCGCAAGACCTCCCTCGACGAGCTGCCGCAACTCTGGAACGTGCTGCGCGGCGAGATGAGCCTGGTCGGGCCGCGCCCGATCGTGCAGGGGGAGGTCGTCCGCTACGGGACGGCGTTCACGCTCTGCTTCTCCGTGCCGCCCGGGGTCACCGGGCTGTGGCAGGTCTCGGGCCGCTCCGACACCAGCTACGCCGAGCGCGTCGCCCTCGACCTGGATTATGCCAGCCGCTGGAGCCTGCGCCGGGACATCGCGATCATGCTGCGCACCATTCCGGCGGTGCTGGCCCAGCGCGGCAGCAAGTAGCGCCGCGATCCGGCGGGACGCAGTTCAGGCGCCGGTGAGGGGGGATGTGCGCTGCGTCGGGGAGGCCCTCAGGCCGGGTCGTCCTGGTCCATGGGCGCCACGACGCAGAGGCGCCAGAACTCCACGAAGCCGACCGCATACACAGCGATGAGAAGGCTGAACCCGGACATCGAACTTGGCCCCGCAGTGACCGCAATCATGAGCCTGCGGGGGACAAGGTTAATGTTTCGTTCAGGTTCCGAAATATGCCGGCGGCGTGGTGCCGCCCTACCGGCAGACGATCGAGCCCTTGAAGCCGCACGGGTCGCCCAGCTTGGTGAAGGCGACGCGCTCGAAGGCGGCGGAGACCGGCTGTCCCGGATAGGTGGCCGGCCCGAGCCAGGATTCGAAGTCGCGGCCCTGGCCCGTCCAGATGCTGAGCATGATCTTGCCGGGGTGCGACGGGATCGGCCGGTCGGGCGCGGCCCGCACCTCGCGCAGCAGCCGGCCGTTGACCGACCAGCGGATCCGGTCGGGCAGCCATTCGAGCGCGTAGTCGGCCATGGTCGTCGCGGCGTCGAAGCCCAGCGCCTCGACGCTCTCGTGCTGCCCGGCGCCCCCGGTGAAATAGTTGAGCTGGACGCCCTTCGTGTCCTTGCCCAGGAATTCGAAATCGATCTCGTCGTTCGTCCGGCGGTCGCCGTCGTTCGGGCCGTTATAGGTGAAGAACGCCGAGACCAGGCCGGAGGCCGCGCCCGGCCGCATCCGGACCTCGTAGGTGCCGTAGCCGTAGCGCTCCTGGGTCTGGATCTCGGCGCAGCTGAAGGCGCGCTCCTTGTAGGGGCTGTCGGCCAGGGTGAGGGTCAGCGCCCCGGGGCTGGGGATCTGCACGCGCTGGCGCGACCACGTGCACTTCTGGAAGTCGCCGTTGACCCAGCCGTCGGCCACGTACCAGCGGCGATCGCCGAGGGACGCGAAGGTCTCCACGAAGGAGCCGCCGCCCCGGAAGGCCGGCGCGTCGCCGGTGGCCGGGGCGGGATCGTCCCCGGCCACCGGC
>NZ_VRVD01000493.1:0-3504 GCF_008040015.1 Methylobacterium sp. WL18
TGGCGCCGCAGATCGCCGCCACCGCGAGGATCGCGTGGGGCTGCGTGCCGAGCCGCGTCGGCCGGAACAGGCGGCGATAGGCCAGCATCGGCGCCTCGGCCGGCATCCCGGAGAAGTGCTGCGCGAAACCGAAGCCGCAGCCGATGTCGCCGGCGAGCTGGGCGCTGTAATCGGACGAGCCGAGCAGGAAGATCGGCGGCAGCGGCACGCCGGACGGGCTCGCCTGGATCTTTCCGAACGGGTGCCCCTCCGGGAAGCCGCTGTCCCAGAACAGCAACTCCTGCAGGCGGTCGAGGAAGTCGTCGTTGCCGCCCTCGCCGGGCGCCTCCCGGCGGCGCAGGGCCCGGGCGGTGAGCCCGTCGGTGCCGGGCGCGCGCCCGAGGCCGAGGTCGATCCGGCCCGGGAACAGGGCCTCCAGCACCCGGAACCGCTCGGCCACCATCAGCGGCGCGTGGTTCGGCAGCATGATGCCCCCCGACCCGACCCGGATCGCCCGGGTCGCGGCGGCGATCTGGCCGATCATGATCTCGGGGGCCGGGCTCGCCACGTTGGGCAGGGCGTGGTGCTCGGCCAGCCAGTATCGCCGGTAGCCGAGACCGTCGACGTGGCGCGCGAGCGCCAGCGTGTCGTGCAGCGCCTGCGCCGGGGTCGAGTCGGCGCTGACGAAGGAGAGGTCGAGGACGGAGAGCGGTGTCATGGTTGGGAGATAGGGAGGCGGGCTGGCCGGTGCGAGGGCCGGTCGAGGGGCCGATGCCCGTGCTGCACGAGACGCAGGTCGCTCTCAGTTCGTCCCGCCTGCTTGATCCCCGCCCTGGAACAGGGTCTCGAAGTCTCGGCCGCCGTAGAAGACGTTGACGATCTCCACCCGATCGCCGTTGACGTGATAAGCGATCACAGCGGATCGTTCGAACGATACCGTCCGCAACCCGGGCTCCAAATCGTCGCGCGGGCGACCACCATGGGGTGCGTCGCCGACACGTTCACAGCGGCTGACGAGCCGGTCCAGAAACCGGTCGGCAACGCTCGGATCGCGGCTCGCCTCGTAGACCCAACGGTAGATCTGCAGCAGATCGAACTCGGCTTCCGCACGGAAGACGACCCTAAGGCGTCGCATTCCGGTGGGCCTTCACGGTCTCGGCATGAAGGGCCTTGATGTGAGCTCGGACCTCCTCGACGCTCAGCGGCGGCCGCGGGTCGTCGAGGGAGCGGCGGATGCGGGCGCGGATCGCGTCGAGACGTTCGGCATCCTCCCGGCGCCGGCTCTGCCAAGCCTGCACCGCGTCCTCCAAAACCTCGCCGAGCGAGGCGTATTCGCCGGCCTCGACGCGCTCGCGCAGGGTGCGGACCGTCTCGGGAGGCAGCGTGACGCTGATCGTCTCGGCGGGTGGCATGACTCGGCCTCTTCACTCGGCCTCTTCGGATCGGCACGATCCTAGCATGAAAACCGGGCTGCCGCGCAGCCTTGTCCGCACCGCACCGTCGGCCTAGGGTCCCCGCCGCATCGCGGGCGCCCGAGATCGCCTCGCCCTCACGGAGATCGACACATCATGGCTCTCCTCGCCGACGTCCTCTCGCGGGTGAAGCCGTCCGCGACCATCGTGATGACCCAGAAGGCCCGGGACCTGAAGGCCTCCGGCGTCGACGTCATCAGCCTGTCGGTGGGCGAGCCGGATTTCGACACGCCGGACCACATCAAGCAGGCCGCGATCGAGGCGATCCACCGCAACGAGACCCGCTACCCGCCGGTCTCGGGCATCGCGCCCCTGCGCGAGGCGATCGTGCGCAAGTTCAAGCGTGAGAACGGGCTCGACTACAAGGTCTCGCAGACCATCGTGGGTACCGGCGGCAAGCAGGTGCTCTACAACGCCTTCCTGGCGACCCTGAACCCCGGCGACGAGGTGGTGATCCCCCGTCCCTACTGGGTGTCCTACCCCGAGATGGTCGGGCTCTGCGGCGGCACGCCGGTCTTCGCCGACACCGACATGGCGCACGGCTTCAAGCTTCAGGCGGAAGAACTCGACCGGGTCCTGACGCCCAAGACCAAGTGGATCGTCCTCAACTCGCCGTCGAACCCGTCCGGGGCCGCCTACACGCGCGACGAGATGAAGGCGCTCACCGACGTGCTGCTGCGCTATCCCGACGTGCACATCCTCACCGACGACATCTACGAGCACCTGACCTACGGCGACTTCGCCTTCGTCACCCCGGCCCAGGTCGAGCCGCAGCTGGTCGAGCGCACGCTGACCATGAACGGCGTCTCCAAGGGCTACGCCATGACCGGCTGGCGGATCGGCTACGCGGCCGGGCCGGAGAAGCTGATCAAGGCGATGGACTTCGTCCAGGGCCAGCAGACCTCCGGGGCGAGCACGATCGCGCAATGGGCGGCGGTCGCCGCCCTCGACGGCCCCCAGGACCACCTGGCGAAGTTCCGGGCGGCGTTCCAGGGCCGGCGCGACCTGGTCGTGTCGATGCTCAACCAGACCAACGGCCTGACCTGCCCGACGCCGGAGGGCGCCTTCTACGTCTACCCGTCCTGCGCGGCGCTGATCGGCAAGAAGACCGAATCCGGCAAGACCATCGAGACGGACGAGGATTTCGTCACCGAGCTGCTCCAGGCCGAGGGCGTGGCCGCCGTGCACGGCTCGGCCTTCGGGCTCGGCCCGAACCTGCGCATCTCGTACGCCACCTCCAACGCCGTCCTGGAGGAAGCTTGCCGGCGCATCCAGCGGTTCTGCGGCTCGCTGCGGTAGCAGCCTGGGACGGGATTGCCGGATCAGTCGGCGATCCCGAGCACGAGGGCGAGCATCCGGTTCAACATGGCGAGGGTATCGCGCTCCAGGCGACCGATGGGCATGCTGCATTTCGCGCGCGGCATGGCGATGATCTTGTCGGTCATGATCTGCGGGACGCTTCGCAATCCGTTGGCCGCTGTCGGTTCGATAGTCAGCCGATAGAGCGGTGCGTCGCGAAAGGTACTCGTGAGGAGGCAGACGAGGATGCTGTCGGTCTCGACGAGCCAATCGGACTGAATGACGAGGGCGGGACGCGGTTTGCCGTAGGCACCGGGCGGCGACACGGTCACGATGTCACCGCGCGTCACGGTTCGGGCCAGTCGAAGGCCGACGCGATGAAGTCCAGGGCTTCGGCCTCCTCGGGCGTACCCTTCAAAAGCGTGGCCTGCCGAGCGGCTTCCTCCTTGAAGCCCGGCGCCGATGGGTCCGGAACCCAGATGCGCACGAGCTTCATGCCGTCGCGCCGCGGCGCCTGATGATAGCGCTGGGACTTCGGTTGTCCTTCCCGGGGCTTGATCTGAGGCATGGAATGACGGGTCCGACGACGCGCCATACTAGGCTTCGGCAGCGCTTATGACTACCATGTACCGCCTTCCGAACTCTCGTGAGCCTCCCATGCCCACCATCGCGGTGATCGCCCCCGGCGCCATGGGCAGCGCCATCGGGGCGCGGCTGGTCGAGCACGGCGCCCGCGTGCTGACCGCGCTCGGAG
>NZ_VRVD01000494.1:0-3504 GCF_008040015.1 Methylobacterium sp. WL18
CGCGTAAGTCGCTCTGATTAATAAGCAATACAGGCTGGCTGAAGTCTGCCGGAGGGGTGGCCGAGTGGTTGAAGGCGCACGCCTGGAAAGTGTGTATACGGGAAACCGTATCGCGGGTTCGAATCCCGCTCCCTCCGCCAGACTTCAGCCAGCCTGTATTGCTTATTAATCAGAGCGACTTACGCGACCGGCTACAGGTTGTGTCCCTGACTGTGTCCGCCAAAACCATAGATCGCGTCAGGCCGGCTGCCTAGAGCTATTTTTCCACTGTCAAGCCGTTGAACGCAGTTTAGTGCATGACCACCTGTCGAGTCCTTCGACAATGGAGTGCTAGTAGCGCCGACAGGACCGACCATGCTTCCAATCCCCACAGAAGAACTCACCACCTTAGCCGCCACACCGCTTGGCCAGTTGGCTCTCGGCGTCGTCGGCAGCGCAGCCTGGGATGGTATCAAGGGAAGCGCGGCGAAACTCGGTAGCCTGTTCGACCGCGTTGCAGCCCAGCGCCCGGAGTTGAACAGGGCCGCAGCGGACGCGCAGGCGAACGAAGACGTTGAGGCAGCTCGACGCATCGCGCAGGAAGCCACTGAGGCCGTTCTCGTCATGGCCAACGCGGGCACCATCGACATCCAAGGAGCGGAGATCACGGCGCTCCGTTCGGTCGATTTCGATCACATGCAAGGTGTGATCCGGGCCTCTGATTTCGTGGTCCGCAGCGCGGGTATGATTAGCGTGGGCGGTGCGGGCAACGCGACGGGGAGCACCCATCTAAAGGGCGGCAAGTTGGGCTCGTCGCTGCGCACCCGAGGAGCCGGCATCGACATGGGCTCCGGTACTTCGATCAAGATATCCGGGAACGCGGGAATCAAGATCACCTGATGGGCTCGTGAGCCGCTGGAGCACCGCGCCTGAGTGCGGTGTTACCAGTATGTCGCAACATCAGCGGCATACCTTACTCCAGGAGCAGACAACCTCAGCAGGGGGATACAGCAGGCTGTGGTGGAGCCGCTGCGCAATCGTGTGGGGCTCGGGAGGCTGAGGTGCCGCTGACCTTGATCAAACTCGCCTGAGGATCAAACGGAACGGTATCTGGCCCGCGCCGGGGCATGGCCTTCGCCATCGGCAACATGGCCAAGAGACCACAGACTTGGCAGCTCCTCGGTATGCTACGCCTCGACGAAGTCCTACAAAGCTCCCTTGCGCTCTGACATCAGCTCCCAGCTCTGCCGTGTCCGGGCCTGATCCAAATGCCCGGTGATGCGCAGGAAGAAGCCCGCGAGGTGTGGGAGAGCCTATCGGTTTGGCTGGCGCCGGCCGAGTTCAAGGCGATTGTAGAGGACCCTGATCGCACTCGGTCGAGGCCCGATCCCGCGCCCGCTCCCGCTCAGCGGCGTGCCGGCGATCCCGCCGCCGATCGAAGTCGAGGTGTCGCTTATCCCACGAATATCCGGATGACGTCTGCGCAGGCGATGGCCAACAGCAGCACCACCCCCCAGCTCAAGGCGCGGATCTGGCGCTGCGCCTCGGAGGCCTTCGTTTCCAGCGTACCGACGCGCAGTCGCATCCACTGGACCTCCTCTTCGAGGTTCATTTTGAGCTCCATCGCTGGGGTCGCAACGTCCGATGCTGGGCGGCGCGGGCCCGCTGTCCATCCATCCCGGCGGTGCCAGTCTGTCCAGTCCATCATCGGACGCAGGCGCCACGTTGGCGACTCGGTCGGCCGAAGGCTCGCCTAGCTGGGTCGGGCTACGTTTCTCGTAGGGGTACGCGTCTGCTGCGTACCCTCGGCATCCAGGCCCGCCCTTATGCCTAAAGGGGGGGATAGGCTCGGGCGGGCGTGGACGGCCGGAGACCAATCCGACCTCGGAGTGAATGCAAAATGCATGCGACTCCTCGCGAACGCAGCTCGCGCATCCCGTGCGGGCTCACCCCTTCGCGGCACACACCGTGATCGCCGAGGCGCCAGCGAAGGGCCGGCCAGCATCGGCGATCGCCAAGGCCGATCGCCCCTATGCCGAAGCCTCCGCCATTACCGTGTGCGTGGCCAAGGGATAGGCCTGCACGGCCTGCGCTCCAACGCGTGCCGGGCCCTCCGCCCGGCGTTCGACCGCGGCGTCCTCAGGCCCGATCCGATCATGCCGGGATGGGTCGGCAGCGCCTCCGAGCGGATGGCGCACGTCAATTGCGAACACCGGCATTTGACCCGATCATTTGAAAGCCCGCAGATAAATAAATATTCGTTGCCGAAATCGACACATCTATTTAATATCTTCCGAACCGGATGCAGCATTCGGGCGCGTGCAGTGATTCGTCCGGGCCGCTGACACCTTCCGAAGGTGCCCTGTCGGCTGCCGGCGAACGGGCCGCACAGGGAGGTCATCATGCGGCGGAAACACGCTCCATTTGTATCGCTGGTCACACAGGGACCGGTCCTGCTCTGCGCAGCGCTCCTCTGCGCCACGGCCGCGCTGGCCGAGGACATGCCCCGGCAGGGCGAGTTCCGCATCACCTACACGTCGACCACGCCGGTGGCGCCGAAGCCGGTCATGATCGGCAACAACCGCACGGCCTCGGCGACGATCAACATGATGACCGCCGTCAACGAGTCGAACGGGAAGCTCCTGCACAACATGGCCGGCCGCTGCACCTCGGCGCCGACCGTGGACAACGACGCCAAGACCTTCGAGAACCACGGCTATTGCGACTATGTCGATGCCGATGGCGACCACGTCTTCGAGAAGTGGGACTATCCCGTCCAGCCGATGGCCGCGGCCACCGAAGGCACCGGCGAATGGATCGGCGGCACCGGCAAGTTCGCGGGGCTGACAGGCGCCATGAAGATCCGCTCCCGGCGGCTGACCACCCTCACCGAGGGGGCCGTGCAGGTCACCGGCGAGAAGCTCGGCAGCTACAGCTTCCAGAACACCGTCGCGGACGCGAAGTAGGCCGCTACTACGCCGCGACGACCCGCGTCGTGGCCGCCTCCCAATCCGCACCCCAGTCCTGCACCACGTGGCCCGGGGAGACCTCCCGGTACAGCCGCTCCGGCGGCACGTAGTCCGGCGCCCGGATCGGGCTGCGGATCTCGTCGTCCGGCAGGGCGTGGCGGGCCCGGCGGCGGGCCGGGTCGGGGACCGGGACGGCGGCCAGCAGCTTCTTCGTGTAGGGGTGCTGTGGGTCCCCGAACACGGCCGCGCGCGGGCCGATCTCCACGATCTCGCCGAGATACATCACGGCGACCCGGTGGCTGACCCGCTCGACCACGGCCATGTCGTGGGAGATGAACAGGTAGGCCAGCCCCATCTCGGCCTGCAGGTCGAGCATCAGGTTCACCACCTGCGCCTTCACCGAGACGTCGAGCGCCGAGACCGCCTCGTCGGCCACGATCAGGCGGGGGCGCAGAGCCAGCGCCCGGGCGATGCAGATCCGCTGGCGCTGGCCGCCGGAGAACTCGTGCGGGAAGCGCCCGGCGGCCTCGGCCGGCAAGCCGACCCGGGTCAGCAG
>NZ_VRVD01000495.1:0-3503 GCF_008040015.1 Methylobacterium sp. WL18
TGCGCCGGCGCCGGGCGGCCTCCGCCTTCGCGCTGTCCACGATTCCCCTGGTCGCGTTGATCGCCTACGGGCTCTACGGCTCGCCGGAGCTGCCGGCGCAGACCGACGCCGACCGGCAGGCCGCCCGGGGCGGCACCGAGGACCTGATGAAGGCGGTCGGCCAGATCGAGGCCCGCCTCGCCCGCGACCCGAACGACGCGCGGGGCTGGGCCGTGCTCGCCCCGGTCTACATGCGCACCGGCCGGTTCGACGACGCGGCCCGCGCCTTCGCCAACATCGCCCGGCTGAAAGGCGAGACCGCCGACGTCCTGTCCGATTGGGGCGAGGCTCTGGCGGCGGCAGGCGAAGGCACCGTCACCCCCGAGGCCAAGGCCCTGTTCGAGAAGGCCCAGGCCAAGGACCAGAACGCGCCGAAGCCCCGCTTCTATCTCGCGCGCGCGGCCGAGCAGGCCGGCGATACCGCCGAGGCGATCCGCCAGCTCTCCGCCCTGGAGGCCGCCAGCCCCGCCGACGCGCCCTGGCTGGGGCTGGTCCGGCAGAACCTGGCCCGGCTCAAGGGCGAGGCGGCGCCGGCCGCCGCGCCTCTGGCTCCCCCGAAGATCCCGGCCGAGCAGCAGGCGGCGATCCGCGGCATGGTCGATGGGCTCGACGCCCGGCTCAAGGCGGGCGGCGGCACACCGGACGAGTGGCTGCGGCTCGTGCGCTCCTACAGCGCACTCGGCGATCGCGATCAGGCGATCAAGGCCCTCGACCGCGCCCGGATGGCGCTCGCCACCAACGCCGAAGCGGTGAGCCGGCTCGACGGGCTCGCCCGGGAGCTCGATCTGACCGCCAAATCCAATCCCTGACGGCGCCGAGGGGCTCCTCGCGGCTGTTCGTACGACAATCGGTCCTGCCCGACGCCCTTGACCGGCGCGGCTGCCGGGCCGACACCCTGCAGGCTGGAATGAGAACGGTTTAGGTCTGCTCGGGCCAAAGCCCGTCGGATCCCGGGGTGGAAGAATCGTGACGCGCAAGAGCCGCCGCCTGATCCTGATCACTGCCTGCGGCAGCGTGCTCGCGCTCGCCGTGGGGCTGATCCTGTTCGCCATGGGCGGCTCGATCGTGTTCTTCCGCTCGCCCACCGACATCGCCCAGCAGGCCATACCCCCCGGGACCCGGATGCGGCTCGGCGGCCTGGTGAAGGACGGCTCGCTTCGGCGCGGGCCCGACCAGACGGTGGATTTCGCCGTGACCGACACCAACGCCACCGTCGAGGTCCAGTACAAGGGCCTGCTGCCCGACCTGTTCCGCGAGGGACAGGGCGTGGTGGCAGAGGGCATGCTGGAGCCGGGCGGCCGATTCCGGGCCGACACCGTGCTGGCCAAGCATGACGAATCGTACATGCCCCGGGAGGTCGCCGACGCCCTGAAGGCGCAGGGGCGCTGGCAGGAAGGTGGCGAGAAGGGCGGCGCCAAGGTTGCGCCGAAGCCCGTCACCGCCTCGAATGGCGGGACCCTCGGCCCCCGCAGTGAGCGGTAAGGAAACCGGATGATCGTCGAGACCGGCCATTTCGCGCTCGCGCTCGCGCTGGCGATCTCCCTCGTCCAGATGGTGATGCCGGTCTGGGCGGCGCGCTCGGGCGACCCGGCCCTGCGCCAGGCCGCCTCGCAGGCGGCCTTGGGGGCCTTCGCGTGCGTGCTGTTCGCCTTCGCGGCCCTGACCTGGGCGCACGTCACCTCGGACTTCTCGGTCCAGAACGTCGTCGAGAACTCGCACACGCAGAAGCCGCTGATCTACAAGTTCTCCGGCGTCTGGGGGAACCACGAGGGCTCGATGCTCCTCTGGGTCCTGATCCTGACCCTGTTCGGCGCCTGCGTGGCCGTGGCCAAGAATTCCGTGCCGCCGCGCCTGCGGGCCAACACGCTCGGCGTGCAGGGCCTGATCACCTTCGTGTTCGTGCTGTTCATCATCACGACCTCGAACCCGTTCAGCCGCGTGGTCCCGGCGCCGCTCGAGGGCAACGACCTCAACCCGCTGCTGCAGGATGTCGGGTTGGCGATCCACCCGCCGCTCCTCTACGTCGGCTATGTCGGCTTCTCGATCAGCTTCGCCTTCGCGGTCGCCGCCCTGATCGACGGGCGGATCGACGCGGTCTGGGCGCGCGCCGTGCGGCCCTGGACGCTCGCGGCCTGGTCGTTCCTGACGCTCGGCATCGCGATGGGCTCCTACTGGGCCTATTACGAGCTCGGGTGGGGCGGCTGGTGGTTCTGGGATCCGGTCGAGAACGCCTCCCTGATGCCCTGGATCGCCGGCACGGCGCTGCTGCACTCCACCGTGGTGATGGAGAAGCGCGACGCCCTCAAGGTCTGGACGGTGCTGCTTGCCATCCTGACCTTCTCGCTGTCGCTGATCGGCACCTTCCTAGTCCGCTCCGGGGTGATCACCTCGGTGCATTCCTTCGCCACCGACCCGACCCGCGGCGTCTTCATCCTGGCGATCCTGATCCTGTTCATCGGCGGCTCGCTGACGCTGTTCGCCTGGCGGGCGCCGCTCCTGCGGCAGGGCGGCCTGTTCGCGCCGATCTCCCGGGAGGGCGCGCTCGTCCTCAACAACCTGTTCCTGGTGGCCGCCTGCGCTACGGTGCTGGTGGGGACGCTCTATCCGCTCCTGTTGGAGATGCTGACCGGGGAGAAGATCACCGTCGGGCCGCCCTTCTTCAACGCGACCTTCATCCCGCTGGCGATCCCGCTCCTGCTGATCGTGCCCTTCGGTCAGGCGCTCGCCTGGAAGCGCGGGGACGTGCTCGCGGCCTCGCAGCGCCTGTTCGCGGCGCTCGCCGTCGCCCTGGTGGTCGGCTTCGCGGTCCTGGCGCTGACCTGGGGCGGCCCCGTGATGGCGCCGGTCGGGATCGGGCTCGGCGCCTACCTGCTGATCGGCTCGGCCCTGGAGATCGTCTCCCGGGCCCGGGGCTTCGGGTCCAGCCGGACGCGCGACGTCGGCCAGATCGGCCGCCGGGCCATCGGCCTGCCGCGCTCGGCCTGGGGCACGGCGCTCGCCCATGCCGGCGTCGGCGTGGTGGTGATCGGCATCGCCGCGCAAGGCTGGGCCACCGAGGGGCTGGCGACGCTCAAGCCCGGCCAGACCCTGTCGACCGGCCCCTACACGGCGACCCTCGACCGAGTCGCGCCGCGCGCCGGCCCGAACTACGAGGAGGCCGCGGCCTTCCTGACGATCCGGACCCGCTCCGGTGACGAGGTCGGCCGGGTCGAGACCGGCAAGCGCTTCTACCCGAGCCGCAAGATGTCGGTGACGGAATCCGGCCTGCTGACCATCGGGGCGAGCCAGGTCTATGCCAGCCTCGGCGAGATCGGCCAGGACGGCGGCGTCGGCGTGCGCCTCTACTACAAGCCGCTGGTGCTGATGATCTGGCTCGGCGCGGTCGTGATGGCTCTGGGCGGGGGGCTGTCCCTCACCGACCGCCGGATGCGCGTCGGCGTGCCGGCCAAGGCGCGGGCGCGGGC
>NZ_VRVD01000496.1:0-3501 GCF_008040015.1 Methylobacterium sp. WL18
ACCCGGGCGGCGGTCTCGCGGATGCCGGCCTCGTCGGTGTGATAGGTGATCGCCACGTCCGCCCCCTCCCGGGCGAACAGCTCCGCGGTCGCCTGCCCGATGCCGGAATCGGCTCCGGTGATCAGGGCTCGCTTGTCGGTCAGGATCATCGTGCGTGCCTCGTGCGTGCGCCGCCGTGCAGGCGGCCGGATGCCGGGGCAATGGGTCGGACCCGGGAGGGTTCCGGCCGCGCCGACCCGCCGCGGGCGAAGCCGGCTCCCGGGAACCGGGGGTCTTTGACGCCCGCCGCGCCCGTGCCCTACTGAGGGGCATGTCCCTGGATGTTCCGACCCCCTCGCTCGCGGAGGAGAGCGCGCCGACCACCCGCTGCCGCATCCTGGCGACGGCGGCGGGCTACTTTCGCGAGATCGGCTACCAGAAGACCACCGTGGCGGACATCGCCCGGACGCTGAAGATGAGCCCGGCCAACGTCTACCGGTTCTTCGAGTCGAAGAAGGCGATCAACGAGGCGGTGCTGGAACGGCTGATCGGCGAGATCGAGGCCCTGGTCTCCGAGGTCGCCGCCCGCCCGGGCCTCGGCGCCACCGAACGCCTCGTGGCGGCGATCGACCTCCTGCACCGCGACTGCACGCGGCGCTGCGAAGAATTTCCCCGGCTCCACGAGATGGTCGAGGCGGCCATGGGCGAGAGCTGGGAGGTCTGCCGGCACCACATCGCCCGGGTCACGGCCGGGTTCGAGCGCATCGTCCGCGACGGCGTGGCCCGGGGCGAGTTCGAGGCGGCCGACCCGGCGGAGGCGGCCGCCTGCATCCATGCCGGCATCGCCCGCTACACCCATCCGCTGCTGGTCGGGCAGACCGCACTCCAGCCGGTCCCCTCGCTGGAGGCCATGACGGCGTTCCTGCTGCGGGGCCTGGCGCCGCGGGGGCCAAGCGGTGCCGGACCGGCGCAAGGCGCGCGTCAAGCCAGGTGACGCCAGCTTCGGCTGCACTTCCACACAGGCTTGCGTGGTCTTATGCTAGACGCATGACGCGCCGCCTCCCTCCTCGCACGACGGCCTTGACGGGCAACCGCAGCGTGCTGCGTCCAGCAGACACAACAGCCCCTCCTGTCGGCATCAACCACGACTCGCCCGAACCGATGAGCGATGAGGAACGCGCCGCTGCGCAACGCGGCTTGGCCGACCTACGCGCGGGCCGGTTCGCCACAGCGGCAGAAGTCGAAGCCGCGTTCCGCCGCTTCAGACCTTGAGGATCATCTACACCCGTGCGGCCCTCGCAGATATCGACGGCATCGTGGACTACCTCATGCTCCGCAATCCCCGCGGCGCCGCCAACGTCGAAGCAGATATCCAAACCGCGATCGGCCGGTTGAGCGTCCACCCCTTCAGCGGGCGCGCCCAGGACGAAGCGGGCGTGCGCAAAGCAGCCTCATCCCGCTACCGATATCGCGTCTTCTACGCGGTCGATAATGCCGCCAGCGTTGTCCAGGTGCTGTCGATCCTGCATCCGTCCCGACAAAGCTAAGCTCAGCGACGGCCCTATTCCGAGGCCCGCCCGGCCTCCGGCGCGGGCTCGGACACGCTCGGCTGCGGGCCGTCATAGCCCTCGATCACCAGGATCTCGGCCTCGACGCCGCCGCGCTGCTTGGCCTTGGCCGCCTGGTAGAGGTCGGAGTTCCAGCAAGCGAGGGCGTCGGCGTAGCTCGGGAACTCGATCACCACGTTGCGGGAGCGGGGCTGGCCCATCACCGCCTCGAAGGCGCCGCCGCGCACCAGGAAGCGCCCGCCGTGCTTGGCGAAGGCGATGCCGTTGGCGGCCACGTAATCCTTGTAGGCCTCCGCGTCGCGGACATCGACCCGCGCGATCCAGTAGCCCTTCGCCATCCTGTGCCTCATCGGTTGCGGGGTTGAGATGGATTCCGGCCGCCCGAAGGCAATGCCGGGCTTCAGGCCAGCTCGGCCACGATCGCCTGCGCCACGGCACGCGGGTCGGCGGCGCCGGTGATCGGGCGCCCGACCACCACGTGGTCGATCCCGACCCTGCGGGCGTCCCCGGGGGTCATCACCCGCTTCTGGTCGCCGGCCTCGGCGCCGGCCGGGCGGATGCCCGGGGTGACGATCAGCCGGTCCGGCCCCACGATCCGCCGGACCGAGGCCGCCTCGGCCGCCGAGCAGACGAGCCCGTCGATGCCGATCTCGGCGGCCTGGGCGGCCCGCTTGGCGACCAGTTCGGCCACCGGCAGGGCGTAGCCGGCCTCCGCGGCGTCGGCGTCGTCGTAGGAGGTCAGCACCGTCACGGCCAGGATCTTGAGGCTCGCGCCCCGGCCCCGCACGGCCGCCCGCATGGTCTGCGGATAGGCGTGAACGGTGAGGAAGGTGGCGCCCAGGCCCGAAGCCGAGCGCACGCCCTCCTCGACGGTGTTGCCGATGTCGTGGAGCTTCAGGTCGAGGAACACCTTGAGCCCGCGCGCCGCCAGCCGCTCGGCGAGCGCCAGGCCGCCGGCGTAACCCAGCCGGTAGCCGATCTTGTAGAAGGTCGCGGCATCGCCGATCCGGTCGATCAGCGCCTCGGCCTCGGGCACGCCCGGGAGGTCGAGGGCCACGATCAGGCGGTCGCGGGGGTCGGCACTCTCGGTCATCGCGGCGTCCTTCGGGCTGGCGGCACGGACCACGCCGCGGCGATCCCTGTCAATCAGGACCGGAGCCTATCAGCCGCGCTTGCCGGCCTTGGCGCGCCGCCTGCCGCGTACGAGGCCCTCGGCCAGGGCTTCGTTCATGCGCGCCTGCCAGCCGGGACCGCCGGCCTGGTAGGCGGCGAGCACGTCGGGATCGACGTTCAGAGTGAGTTGCACCCGCCCGGTCTCACCCTGCGAGGGACTCCCTTGAGTCAGGGCGGCGTAGACGGCGGGCGGAAGCACGTCGCGGGCCGGGCGCAGGCGCGCCAGTTCGGCGTCAGTCAGTTCCGCCGAATCGGGATTGTTGGCGATGGACGCCTGGAGAAGCGCCTCCTCGGTATCGCTGAGCGGAGGCGCCCTTCGCTTGGTCGTGTCACGCGTCGTCATAGGCCTTCCGCTCCTTCCGGCTGGCCGGGCGCAGGCTGATCGCCGAAACCGCCTCCGTTCCGAGCACCGCGAACGTGAGAGTCACGAGTTGCGCGTCCAGGAAACCGACGGCCTTGAAGCGGCGCCCGCCCGTCTTGCTCGCGTGGGTCTCGCTGACCAGGGCGGTCTCCCATTCGAAACGGGCCTGCGCGTCGGCGAAATCCAGGCCGTGCCCCTCGGGCGGAGGCCTGAGGTTCCTCTGACGCTTCGGCTCGTCCCAGATCATCCGCACCCGATTTTGTAGCGCCCGGATGGCGGGACCGTCGAGCCTGTTCAGGGCCCGCTCACCCGCCCAGCACCCGCGCCACCTCCGCCTTGAGCACCGGCAGCAGATCCGCCTCGAACCACGGCTCGCGCTTGAGCCAGCCGTTGTTGCGCCAGGACGGGTGGGGCAGGGGC
>NZ_VRVD01000497.1:0-3499 GCF_008040015.1 Methylobacterium sp. WL18
CCGCAGAACGAGGGCTCACGTCGGCTGCTGGCGGCGGCCGCCGCCGGCTCGCGCCTCGACACGCGGCTGTTCACCGCCATCGCGACCGAGACCGGGGCGGCGGGCAATTCCACGGCGCTGGTCGGGACGCCCGAGCAGGTGGCCGAGGCGCTGCTCGACTATCACGACCTCGGGGTGCGCACCTTCCTGATCCGCGGCTTCGATCCGCTGGAGGACGCGATCCAGTACGGCCGGGACCTGCTGCCGGCGTTCAAGGCCGCCCTCGCCGCCCGCGGCAGCGCCGCCGAGGCCGCCTGATGCGCGCCGCGTTTTTCTTGGTTCTCGCCCTCTTGGCAGCCGGGCCGGTTCGGGCGGAAGACGTGCTGCGGATGGGCGACCAGCGCGGCAACGCCCGCGCCCTGATGGAGGCGGCGGGCGTCCTCGATGGCCTGTCCTACCGGCTCGAATGGAGCGAGTTCCCGGCCGCCGCGCCCTTGCTGGAGGCGCTCAATGCCGGGGCGATCGATGCGGGCGGGGTGGGCGACGCGCCCTTTACCTTCGCGGCCGCCGCCGGGGCGCCCGTGAAGGCGTTCATGGCGTTCCGCAACCGGCAGGACGGGCTGGCGATCCTGGTGGCGCCCGATTCGCCGATCCGGACCGTGGCGGATCTCAAGGGCAAGCGCATCGCCACCAACCGCGGCTCCATCGGCCACCAGGTCGTGCTGGCCGCCCTGGAGGAGGCGGGGCTGCCGTTCGACGGCGTCGTGTTCAGCTTCCTGCCGCCGGCGGACGCCAAGATCGCCCTTGCGTCCGGGTCCGTGGATGCCTGGGCGACCTGGGAGCCCTACACCTCGACCGCCGAACTCGCCGGCCTGGCCCGGGTGGTCCGGGACGGGAACGGCATCACCCCGGGGCTGACCTTCACGGTGGCGCGCGACAGCGCCCTGAAGGACAAGCGACCCCTGCTCGCCGACTTCGCCGCGCGCCTTGCGAAGGCCCGGGCCTGGGCGCTCAAGGACCCGGCGCCCTACGCGAAGGTCTGGTCGAAGCTGATCGGCCTGCCGGAGGCGGTGCCTTTGCGCTGGTTCAGCCGCGCCGGCTACCGGACCGTGCCGATCGATGCCGACGTGATCGCCGACGAGCAGCGCACCATCGCCCTCTACGTCCGCGCCGGCCTGATCCCGAAGGGCCGCGCCCCGCAGGCGGCGGCGATCTTCGACACGGGGTTTTCCCAAGCCCTGCCCGAGGGTCTGTCGCGAGGCCTGTCGGAAGTCCCGGCGGCGGTGCAATGATGGGCGGTTCCCCGGATCAGAGGTCCTGACCATGCACGACGCCGGCGACGGCCACAGCCATGCCCACGAGGACGGCCAAAAGCACGATCACGATCACCCCGCAGGGGAGGGGGCGGCGCGCTGGAAGCACGACGGCGTGCGGGTGATCCCGGGCGACCAGCTCGACAGCAACACCGCGCAGACCCCCGGCATGTTCCGGCAGGCGGCCGTCAACGCCGCCCGGGTCGGCGCCCAGAAGATCTGGGCCGGCACGGTGGCGATCCAGCCCGACGCCAAGACCGGCGTGCACCATCACGGCGCCCTGGAGAGCGTGATCTACGTGCTCTCCGGCCGCGCCCGGATGCGCTGGGGCGAGCGCCTCGAATACGTGGCCGAGGCCGGGCCGGGGGATTTCATCTTCGTGCCGCCTTTCGTGCCGCACCAGGAGATCAACGCCTCCACGGACGAGCCCCTGCACTGCGTGCTGGTGCGCTCGGACAACGAGGCCGTGGTGGTCAACATCCCGGATGTCGAGCCGGTGGAGCGGCCCGAATCCGTCCACTGGGTCGATCCGATCCACAAGCACCCGTGAATCCCTGCGGAGCGCAACCATGAGTCGAGACCGCCAGCTGCATCTCGGCGCGTTCATGCGCCCGGTGGGGATCCACACGGCCTGGTGGCGCTATCCCGGCGGCTACCCGGACGCGAACTTCAACTTCGAGCACCTGACGCATTTCGCCCGGCGGTTGGAGGCGGCGAAGTTCGACGCCTTCTTCATGGCCGACCATCTGGCGGTGATGAACATGCCGGTGGCGGCGCTGCGCCGCTCGGCCACCGTGACCTCGTTCGATCCGCTGACGCTGCTGCCGGCGCTCGCCGCGCTCACGTCGCGGATCGGGCTGATCGCCACGGCGTCGACCACCTACAACGAGCCCTACCATGTGGCCCGGAAGTTCGCCTCCCTCGACCACATCTCGAAGGGCCGGGCCGGCTGGAACCTCGTCACCTCGGGCAACCCGGACGAGGCGCTGAATTTCGGCCGCGACGCGCATCTCGACCACGCGGTGCGCTACGCCCGGGCGCGCGAGTTCTACGACGTGGTCACCGGCCTGTGGGATTCCTGGGCCGACGACGCTTTCCTGATGGATCCGGAGAGCGGCCTGTTCTTCGATCCCGACAAGCTGCACGTCCTCGACCACGCGGGCGAGTTCCTGAAGGTGAAGGGCCCGCTCAACATCGCCCGGCCGGTGCAGGGCTGGCCGGTGATCGTCCAGGCCGGCGCCTCGGAGGCGGGACGGCAGATCGCGGCCGAGACCGCCGAGATGGTGTTCGGCGCGAGTTCCACCCTGGAGGCCGCGCAGGCCTACTACGCCGACGTGAAGGGCCGGATGCCGGCGCTCGGGCGCGATCCCGACCACCTGAAGATCCTGCCCGGCGCCCTGGTGATCCTGGGCGAGACCGAGGCCGAGGCGCGGGCCAAGCGGACGCGCCTCGACGATCTGGTCCATCCCGACAGCGGGCTCGCCAACCTGTCGGTGCGGCTCGGGGTCGACGCCTCCGGCTTCGATCTCGACGCGCCCCTGCCCGAGATCCCCGAGACCAACGCCAGCAAGACCAGCCAGGCTCAGATCCTCGGCGAGGCCCACCGGACCGGCGCCACGGTGCGCGACCTCGCCCGCAGGGTCGGCGCCTATGCCGGGCTCCATTTCGTCGGGACGCCGGCGCAGGTTGCGGACCGGATGGAGGAATGGCTGGAGAGCCGCGGCTGCGACGGCTTCAACGTCATGTTCCCGTTCGTGCCCGAAGGGCTCGACGACGTGGTCGACCGGCTCGTGCCGGAACTGCAAAGGCGCGGCCTGTTCCGGCGCGACTATGCCGGCACGACCCTGCGCGACCATCTCGGCCTGCCGCGCCCGCCGAACCGGTTTTTTGCGTCGGACGAGACGGGCGGCGCGTGACCGAACAGGATGTGCCGTTTCTCGGAAGGATCGAGATCTGCGCGGCTGCCCAGGACGCCACTCCCGTCATTTCGGAGCGCCGCAGACGATTCCGGAATGACGGGGTGATCAAGGTGGAAAGCTTGGACGAACGGCTTTCGAAAAGAGCGCCGTGTTACCGCTTCACCTTGGCCTTGCGGGCGGCGAAGCGGGCGTCGCGGGTCGCCTTCTGCTCGGCGGCGAGGGCGGCTTGGCGCTCGACCTTCTCGGCGGCCTGACGGACGATCTCGGCCGCCGCGCGCTCCTGTTCGG
>NZ_VRVD01000498.1:0-3493 GCF_008040015.1 Methylobacterium sp. WL18
CTGCCCGCGGGCTCCATGACCCTGGCCGAGGTGCTCGGCGAGAGCGAGCCGCTCTCGGGCCTCGGCGAGCGCGCTGGTGCCATGGCCCTCGACCTGCCCGGCGGCGAGAGCGTGCTGGCGGCGATCCACAGCCTGCCGGACGGGGCCGGTCAGGTCGCCGTACTTCAGCCGATCGAGCCGCTGATGCGCGGCTGGAGCGCCCGGGCCCGGGACCAGATCGTCCTGGTCGCGGCCGCGATCCTGGTGATCGTCGGCGTCGGCCTCGCCTACGGGCTGCAGAGCCGGCAGGCGACCCGCGCCGACCGCGCCCGCGAGCAGATCCGCGGTCGCCTGGAGACCGCCCTGCGCCGCGGCGCCTGCGGGCTCTGGGACTGGGACATCGCCCGGGGCCGGATCTACTGGTCCGATTCCATGTACGCGCTGCTCGGCTACCAGCGGCAGCACGAATATCTCTCCTTCGGGGCGGTGAACGCGCTGGTTCACCCCGATGACGGCGACCTCTACAGCCTCGCCCGGGGGCTCGCAGCCAACCAAACCTGCGTCGATCACGCCTTTCGGATGCGCGGAGCCGACGGCGCCTACGTCTGGCTGCGCGCCCGGGCCGAGGTGATGCCCGACGCCACCGATGGCGGCCGCCATCTCGTCGGCATCGCCACCGACATCACCGAGCAGCGGGCCCTGGAAGAGACCAACGCGGCCTCCGACATGCGCCTGCGCGACGCCGTCGAGGCGATCTCGGAGGCCTTTGTCCTGTGGGATACCGGCAACCGCCTCGTCCTGTGCAATTCGAAGTTCCGCCACCTCCACGCCCTCAGCCCCGAGGACGCGCAATCGGGCCGGAGCTACATCGACGTGATGGGCCGGGGCGTGCTGCCCCAGGTCCGACGCGAATCCCCCGAGGCCAACCTGGCGCTCACCGGGCTGGCCGCCCGGACCTTCGAGGCCGAGTTGACCGACGGCCGCTGGCTGCAGATCAGCGAACGCCGGACCAAGGACGGCGGCTACGTCTCGGTCGGGACCGACATCACCAGCCTGAAGCGCCACCAGGAACAGCTCCAGGCCTCGGAGCGCGAGCTGATCGAGACCGTCAAGGATCTCAAGCGCTCCCGCCGCACCCTCGAGCTCCAGACCCAGCAGCTCGCCGACCTGGCTGAGCGCTACCTCGACCAGAAAGCCGCGGCCGAAGCCGCCAGCCAGGCCAAGTCCGAGTTCCTGGCCAATATGAGCCACGAGCTGCGCACGCCGCTCAACGCGATCATCGGCTTCGCCGACGTGATGGAGAACGCGGTTCTCGGTCCCCTCGGTACCCCCCGCTACACCGAGTATTGCCGCGACATCCGCGAAAGCGGCTCGCACCTGCTCTCGATGATCGACGACATCCTCAACATGGCCCGGCTCGAGGCGCGGCGGGTGCGGCTGAACCCGCGGACGATCCCCGCCGATGCCGCCGTCGCGTCGGCGCTCGGCCTCGTCGAGGCGGTCGCCCGGGAAAAGGGGATCGCGGTTGGCATCGACGTGCAGCCCGGGATCGAGCTTCTCGCCGATCCGAGCGCGATGCAGCAGATCCTGGCCAACCTCGTGCAGAACGCCGTGAAGTTCACACCGGCCGGGGGCCGCATTGCGGTGCGCGTCCGCCGCGCGGGGGCCAGCACGCACCTGTTCGTCGAGGATAGCGGCATCGGGATTCCGCGCGCCGACCTCGCCCGGCTCGGCCGGCCGTTCACCCAGGTCGAGGCGCAGATGACCCGCAGCCACAAGGGCTCGGGGCTCGGGCTTGCGATCACCCGCTCCATGGTCGAACTGCACGGCGGCACCCTCCGGATCCGCTCCGAGGAGACGGTCGGCACCGTCGTCCTCGTGCGCCTGCCGGCCCCGGCCCCCGAGCAGACGGACCGCCTCGGCCGCGCTGTCGCCGCAGGCCGGAATGCCGGTCGCAGGTCGGTCGCCGCCTGAGCCGGCCGGCGCGTCACCGACTCGTGTCGAGGCCGCCCATCCGCGCCAGCCGGCCCTGCTCGACCTGCCAGCGGGCATCCGCCACGGCGCGTGTCAGGCGCCGGATCCGCCAGCGGCGATAGGGCGAGAGGTATCCCGATCCGCCAAGCCCGGCCTCGTGACGGCGCAGGCGTCGCAGCAGGTCCGGCAACAGCGCCGAGGCCGCGTCGGCGGTGGCGATCTCGATGGCCCGCAACTCGGCCCGGAACTCCGCCTTCCAATCCTCCATGGCGACTTCTCCGTGCCGACCGCGGTCTACGCGGGGAACCGTCGTCCGTTGCCGACCGATGGGCCGGGGTCTCGCCCGCGACACGGAATCGCCCCCTCAGAACGCGTGTCGCGGTCCGGCGTTTCCCTTGCAAAGGATCCACGCTTCGGATCGACCTTCGGGACATTGCAACGATGCGTTCAAGGACACAGCTCCGCCTCACCCTCGCAGCCCTGCTCGTTCTGGCAACCGCCCCGGCTCTGGCCCAGAGCGTCGGCTACGCTACCGGCTTTCCGGGTAAGGACCCGGCCGGCGACGAGGAGATCGGTTGGGGGCCGGCCTACCGTCCCGAGACCAGCTTCGCCCAGCCCGGCACGCCGCCGACGCCTGGCCAGATCGCCGGCCGGGCCTACCGGGCCCGGACCGGGCACGGTGTCTACGATCAGGTTCAGGGCGAGGGTCCATATCGCAACCGGTAGCGCAGCGTCCCGAAGCGCCCCGGCCTTCGGCGGGCGACGACGCGTGCGGCTTGAGCGTCAGCGCCGCCGCAGCACTTTCTTGGCCGCGATGCGCGCCTCCTGCTCGAACCGAGCCAGCCGCAGGCGCCGCTCCAGGGACAGGGTGCGATCCCCCGGCGGCAGGGCGATGAGTTCGGCCACCTGCGTGCGCTCGCGGTAGAGATCCTCCAGAGCCGAGCCCTCGAGCGTCGCCGAGTCGAGCCTGTTCGCGAAGCCGGTCTCGTGGCAGCCGCGAACGATCTCGGCCTCCATCAGCAGGCCGGGGGCATGGCTGCGCAGATCCTCGTCGTAGGCGGTCTTGAGCAGCGTCGCGGTGCCCCCGGCGACCAGGGCGAGGCTGACCGCGATCGGCCGCCCGTCGAGCGTCAAGGCATCCGCCCGGACGCCGACCGGGCCGGACCCTTCGGCAAACAGGGCGCGGGCGAGCGTCTCCGTCCCGGGTCGGCAGGCCATGGCGGTCCCTGCTTCACCCTTCCAGCCCCGGCGTTCGAGGGCGAGGAACGCCGCGACCAACGCGGCGAGGTCTGGGCCGCCTGTGGCGCTCACAGGCGCGAGGAGGCCGATCTCACCGAGCCGACGGGCGCGGCGGCGCAGATCCTTGAACCGAGAGCGGTTCGGATGCCCGGCCAGGAAGGCCGCGTGGTCGGCCCGGCGCTCCATCACTGGGCGCTCGAACGCAGCCACCGTGCCGATGACCCAACCGCGCGCGCGCATGGCCGCCAGCATCTCCGGCACCGCGCCGTCCTGCACCGGCAGGAGGGGCCAGCGCCAGGCC
>NZ_VRVD01000499.1:0-3478 GCF_008040015.1 Methylobacterium sp. WL18
GGATGCGCCTGCCGGACGGGCGCGACGGCGCCGAGGTGGCGCGCCGGGCGCTGGCGCAGGGCATGGTCCTGGCGCCGGGCACCGCCTTCAGCCTCTCCGACGACTGGAACGGCTACATGCGCTTCAACGTCGCCCACTGCATCGACCCGCGCATCCGGCCGATCCTGCGCGCGGCGCTGGGTTGATCGATTCGGGGCCATCCCGGCTATGCGAAGCGAAGCAATCTGGCGGCGCTCCACGTTTGGCCGTGATGCGGCATTTTGTGGGTCTGCGCCCGATAAGCTTGAGCTTAGGGTGACAGCTTTCGACCCAACCCAGACGCTTAGGCCGCCGTCATCGCTTCTCCGAAGCGGACGTTCGTCAGCCTTCCGGCAACTTCAGCTTGGGGTGGGAACCGGACCCTGACCCTTCGCCCTGAAGCGGACGTTCCGGCTCCGACCCAAATGCATCAGCCGGCGACGTCTGCGGACGCGACGCCCATCACCTCCCGGCGTGCGAGAGCCCAGTCGATCAGAGCCTCGATGGACGGCCCGAGCGCAACGCCCATCTCGCTGAGCGCATACTCAACCTTTGGCGGCACCTGGGGGTAGACCGTCCGGGTGACGATGCCGTCCTTCTCCAGCTCCTTGAGCTGCTGGATCAGCATCTTCTGGTTCACGCCCTCGATCCGCTTCTCCAGCTCCGAGAACCGTAGCGGCACCTTCGCGGCAAAGAGCTGGACGATGATGACGATCTTCCACTTACCCTCCAGCACCCGCAGGGTTTCGCTGGTCGCCGCCGCCCACACGAGCTGCTGCTTTGGGTCTTCGCAGAACCAATCGCGCCCCGAACCCATACTTACCTCCAGGTGGGCTACCCACCTTTTGGTAGGTTCTTGCTGATACCTCTACCTACCCATAGTTCCCGCTGCATCGCAACTGACGAGGTCAGGGAACACGGCATGAAGATCGGCATCGTCGGCATCGGACACATCGGCAAGTCCCTGGCCACGAAGCTCAGTGCGGCCGGACACGATGTGAAGGTGGCCAACTCACGCGGCCCTGAGACCATCGGGACCGACGTGCTGTCGTCGGGCGCCCGCGCCGTCACGGCACAGGATGCGGTCTCGAATGTCGACGTCGTCATCCTCTCCATCCCGCCGACCGGCATTCAGAAGATCGCCCCTTTGATCCGGGCGATACCCGAGATGAACGTCGTCATCGACACCTCGAACTATTACCCGATGCGCGATGGGACCATCGACGCCATCGAGGCCGGCCAGGTCGAGAGCCTGTGGGTCTCCGAGCAACTGGGCCGGCCCATCGTCAAGGCCTGGAACGCCATCGGTTCGGGCTCGCTGGCCGAGAAGGGCTCACCATCCGGTACGCCGGAACGCATCGCCATCCCCGTCGCGGCCGACCGCGAGGATGATCGTCGTGTGGGCATGCGTCTCGTGGAGGAGACCGGCTTTGACGCCTTCGACGCGGGGTCCCTGGCGGAGTCGTGGCGCCAACAACCCGGTGCGCCGGGCTACTGCACGGATCTGACGCGGGAGGAGATGCCGGGCGCACTCGCGGCAGCCGACAGGGCCCGCCTACCCAGGCGGCGCGACCTCGTGGTCGCGGTGGTCCAGGAGCGCGTCGGCGACAGCAAGACCAATCCGGATGCCGAGTTCGGCGTTCGCGTCGCGCGTGCGATCTGCCTCTGACATCTGACCAGCGCACTCAAGAGAAGGAAATGACCTATGACCCGCGTTGTACGCTTTCATGAATACGGCTCCGCAGACGTGCTGCGCATCGAGGACATCGAGGTTCCCGGGCCTGCCGCCGATGACGTGCAGATTGCGGTTCGAGCCATCGGCCTCAATCGGGCGGAGGTGATGTTCCGCAAGGGCGCTTACTTGCAGGAAGCGAACTTCCCCTCGCAGCTCGGCTACGAAGCCGCAGGAACGGTCAAAGCGACGGGCCGCGACGTGTCCGCTTTCGCCGAAGGCGACGCCGTCAGTGTCATCCCGACGCTCGACATGTCGCGTTGGCCCACCTACGGCGAGGTCATCAACATTCCTGCCCGCTACGTCGTGAAGCATCCGGCCGCCCTTTCGTTCGAGAAGGCAGCCGCATCTTGGATGCAGTATGTCACCGCCTGGGGTGCTCTGATCGATCAGGCGAAACTCACCGCTGGCGATTTCGTCATCGTGTCGGCTGCGTCGAGCAGCGTCGGCATCGCGGCGTTCCAGATCGCCCGCAGCGTCGGGGCGACGGTGATAGCGACCACCCGCACGAACACCAAGGCGCAGGCGCTGCTCGATGCCGGCGCACATCATGTGATCGCCACGGACGAGGGCGACTTGGCGGCGCGCGTGAAGGAGATCACCAGCGGTAAGGGAGCCCGCGTGGTGTTCGATCCGATCGGTGGTCCTGCTATCGCGCAATTTGCCGAAGTCATGGCCGTGGGCGGCATCCTCCTGGAGTATGGCGCCCTCAGCCCGGACGAAGGGCCATTCCCGCAGTTTGCCGTGCTCGGCAAGAGCCTGACCCTGAAGGGATACCTCTACACCGAGATCGTCAGCGATGATCAGGCGCTTGCCCGTGCGAAGGCCTTCATCATCGAGGGACTGGAAAGCGGCAAGCTCAATCCGCTGGTGTCGCGGACCTTCCCGTTCGACCAGATCCAGGAGGCGACCCAATTTCTTGAGTCCAACGAGCAGATCGGCAAGATCGTCCTCACGCTCGATTGACGACGACGATGCCGGGCTCTCCAGAGTTCGGCATCGCATCACCTGACGGCGATCGGCTGACGCAGCGTCTACTTGCGGGACAATCTGCCCAGCAGCGGACGTTCCCGACTTCTGCAACGGGTCGTGAGTGGCCCCCACGGCTATGTCCGCTCCACGCATCCGCGGTCCGGAAGCGGACGGGCAGGAAACCACCCTTCTCAGACATCACCAGGGCCAAACGGATCACGTCCAAACCCACAGTCAAGTCCCAACCGCGCGTTATAACGGTGAGAGGCGCAACGAACAGATTGCGGTCGGTCTCACGCCGGCAAGGTCAGCTCCGCCTTCAGCCCGCCGAGATCCGAGCGCCCGAGGGTGAGCCCGCCGCCGTAGAGCTCGGCGAGTTCGAGGGTGATCGGCAGCCCGAAGCCGTGGCCCGGCACGCCCTCGTCGAGGCGCCGTCCGCGGGCCATGACCGCCTCGGCGGCCTCGGCTTCGAGGCCGGCCCCGTCATCCTCCACGGCGACCCGGACGCCGCTCGCCTGCGGGAGTGCCGTCACCCGCACCCGGCTGCGGCACCAGCGGCAGGCGTTGTCCACGAGGTTGCCCAGCATCTCGTCGAGGTCCTGCCCCTCGCAGGGCACCGTGAGGTCGCCCGGCACCGCCAGCTCGATCGCCACGCCCTTCTCGGCGTAGAGGCGCACCAGGGCATCGCGCAGGTCCGAGACCCGGGGCGCCAGGGGCGTGCGCCCCCGGGCCTCGGACCTGCGCGATGCCCTGGTG
>NZ_VRVD01000049.1:0-16785 GCF_008040015.1 Methylobacterium sp. WL18
GCAGAGCAGGTGTGAGGGCCGGAGCTTTCTCCTGCTCCGTCGCTCCCCTCTCCCGACCCCCTTCGGGGGCCACCCTCCCCCGCAGAGGGGGGAGGGAGAGCCGCGGTGTCCCCAGCGTATCCTGCCGAACCCGATGCGTGACTCCGCTAGCAAGTGCGGGAGGGTGACAGGCTGAGGGATCAGGTCCCAGACGTTTCAAAGTGTTTGCAGCAGCGGTCGGCAGATGTCCGCCCCGCTCGGCCGGAAACAGCCTCGTCATCCCGGGGCCGCGAAGCGGCGCCCCGGGATGACGGGGTAGCGGCCGAAGTGTCCGCGGAAACCTGGGATCCGTGGGGGGAAGGGTGGCGCTCTGCAACGTGTCGCTTCCTTCCGTGCCGCCTTCGCGGCTGTCACCTTGGCGAGAGATGGCCGCATGCCGCCGGAGCTCGCCAGCGCGGTTCGAAACGCTTGATCCCGTTGCCAAAGCTCCGCGCGCAGAGGCCAATCCAACCACCTCGAAAGGGCTGGATCGGGTCAAGCCTCGATTCGTCCGACGGATCGATGAGCTGCGAGGGACCTTCCAGGGATCGCCCAACCGTCCATCGCGCCTCGATGCACCAAAGCCAGACGGCTGCTCAGGCGATCGGCTCGCCGAGCGCCCGAGACGCGCCGGGCCTGCCGGCCAGCCGCTCGTACCAGCGGCGCAAGGCCGGGCGCTCGATGCGCTCGACCGGCAGGTTCAGCCAGCGATGGGCGGCGCAGCCGAGCGCGATGTCGGCGATGCCGAAGCCGTCGCCCACCATGTAATCTCGGTCCGCCAAATGGGCGTCCAGGATGGCCGCCAACGCCTCCGTTCGCGTGATCGAGGCGGCGACAACCGTCCGGTCGGGATTCGCCGAGCGGTAGAGCTGCCAGAACGCGTCGCGCATGGCGGGCGTGAAGGTGGTGGCCTGCCAGTCCAGCCATTGCTCGACATGGGCGCGGGCCCGCGGATCGGCCGGCAGCGCCAGGGCCGGTGCGGTCGAGGCCACGTAGCGCAGGATAGCGTTCGATTCCCAGAGGACGAACCCATCCTCCTCCAGGGTCGGGACCAGCCCGTTCGGGTTCTTGGCGCGATAGGCGGGATCGGCGACGACGCCGTGGGCGCCGCCGGCGTCGATCCGCTCGTAGGCGAGTCCGGCCTCGTCGAGCCCCCAGACCGCCTTCTGCACGTTCACCGAGGTGAGCCGCCCCCAGAGCTTGCGCATCGTCACCAAGACCTCCCTCAGACTTTCGGTGGGTAGGCGTGCTCGCACCCGTTCGGATCGGTCACCCGCGTGCCGTCGGCCGCCTCGCGCAGGTACCCGGGCCCGACCGGCACCTTGCCGTGGCCGCCCGGAATGTCGAGCACGTAGGTCGGCTGGGCCAGACCCGAGAGGCGACCGCGCAGGGCGCGCATCAGCGCCTGTCCCGCGTCGAGGCTGGTGCGCAGATGGCCTGTGCCTGGGGCCAGGTCGCCGTGATGCAGGTAGTAGGGCTTGATCCGGTTCTCCACGAAGGTCCGCATCAGCGCCTCCAGGGTCGCGGGATCGTCGTTGACCCCGCGCAGCAGCACCGACTGGCTGACCATCGGGATCCCGGCATCGACCAGCCGGGCGCAGGCTTCTTGAGCCGCCGGGGTGAACTCGCGCGGGTGGTTGGCGTGGAGCGCCACGAACACCGCGCGCCCGAACCGCTTGAGGGACCGCACCAGATCGCCGCCGACGAGGTCGGGCTTCACCACCGGCACGCGGGTGTGGATCCGCATCACCCGGACATGCGCGATCGCCGACAGCCGCCCGGCGATCGCGCCGAGCCGGCGGGGCGAGAGCGCGAACGGGTCGCCGCCGGTGACGACGACCTCCCAGATCCGCGGATCCTGCGCGATGTAGGCGAGGGCGCCATCGAGCTCGGCGTCGGTCAGGGAGCCGAGGCCGTCCGGCCCGACCATCTCCCGGCGGAAGCAGAACCGGCAATAGACCGGGCAGATGTGCAACGGCTTCAGCAGTACCCGGTCGGGGTAGCGGTGAACGATGCCCACAACCGGAGCGTGCGCTTCGTCGCCGATCGGGTCGGCGCGCTCCTCCGGGGCGGCGACGGCCTCTTCGGCCCGCGGCACGAACTGGCGGGCGATCGGATCCGCCGGGTCGTCCCGGTCGATGAGCTCCGCCATGTCCGGGGTGACCGAGACGGCGTAGCGGGCCAGCACATCGTGCAACGCCTCCGCCTCCGGGCCGGACAGCAACCCGGCCTCGGCCAAGTCGGCGGCGCTGCGAAGCGTGCGGTTCATGGCAAGGTCTCCGCCACCGGCGTCCAGATGACGTCGTCGACGCGATCGGCCCCGCAGGCCAGCATGGCCAAGCGGTCAAACCCGAGGGCGATCCCCGACGCATCGGGCATCACCGCCAATGCTTCGAAGAAGTCGGAGTCGATCGGGTAGGCTTCGTCGTAAACGCGCAGCTTCACCGCCATCTCCGTGTCGAAACGTCGGCGTAACGTCACCGGGTCTGTCAACTCGCCGAAGGCATTGGCGAGTTCGACGCCGCAGGCATAGAGTTCGAACCGTTCGGACACCCGCGGATCGCCCGGCACCGGGCGGGCCAAGGCCGCCTCGCCGATCGGGTATTCGCACAGGATCGTCGGGCGCCCGATGCCGAGATGCGGCTCGATCCGCGCCACCAGAACCCGGGAAAACAGATCCGCCCACGTGTCATCCGGGGCCACCCGCAGGTCCGCCGCCGTCACGGCGCCGGCAAGGGCGTCGCGGTCGGTCTCGCCACGCGGCGTTATCGTGGCCAGCAGGTCGATGCCGGCGAAGCGCGCGAAGGCCTCGGCCAGGGTCAGCCGCTCGGCCTCCGCGAAAGGGTCGGCCTCCCGGCCCCGGTAAACGAACCGGCGCGTGCCGGCGGTCTCGGCGGCGAGCGCCAGAAGCTCGGCGCAATCCACCATCAACGCCGTGTACGGCACCCCGGCGCGGTACCATTCCAGCATGGTGAATTCGGGGTGGTGAAGCGGGCCGCGCTCGCGGTTTCGGAACACCCGGGCGACGCTGAGCAGCCGCGCCTCGCCTGCCGCCAGCAGCTTCTTGCAGGCAAATTCAGGAGAGGTGTGCAGGTAGAGCGGCGTCCGCGCGCCACTCCCGCCGATCGCCTCTGTGGCAAACGCCGAGAGATGCGCCTCGTTACCGGGCGAGACCTGCAGGCAGGCGGTCTCGGCCTCGACGAAATCCCGCTCCGCAAACCAGGCCCGGAACGCGGCCAGGATCCGGTTGCGCAGCAACAGGCGAGGCCGGCGGTCGGCGTGGCGGTCAGGCGCCCACCAGGGCGAGACGGCTCCGGTCACAATCGATCTCCAGCATGGCCGGCCCCAGGCACGAGCGAGCGGGCCTGAGTGTGAACCGGGCGCCAGGTTCGCCTCCGATCCACGTCGGGGACGCATCGGTGCCGCGTGCCGAGACCGCCGGTTGAGGTTCGCCGGCTGGCAACCACGCCGCAGATGCGATAGTGGCGGGGCCTGAGATCCAGTGCACGCGCTTGGCGCGTGCCGACCCGCCTTGTCAATGCAGGACCGAATTCCGTGAAGGTGATCGCCTCAACGCTCCGCAAGGGCAACGTCGTCGACAAGGACGGCAAGCTCTACGTGATCCTGTTCGTCGAGAACATCCACCCCGGCAAGGGCACCCCGGTGACCCAGCTCGACATGCGCCGCATCACGGACGGCGTGAAGGTGTCCGAGCGCTACCGGACCACCGAGCAGGTCGAGCGGGCCTTCGTGGAGGATCGCGAGCACACCTTCCTGTACAGCGACGCCGAGGGGTTCCACTTCATGAACCCCGAGAGCTACGAGCAGGTCGCGGTGCCGGCGGACGTGGTCGGCGATGCCGCCCCCTACCTGCAGGAGGGCATGGCCGTGATGCTGTCGAGCCATAACGACGTGCCGCTGACCATCGAGCTTCCCCAGCGGGTGACCCTGGAGGTCACCGAGACCGAGCCGGTCCTTAAGGGCCAGACCGCCTCTTCGTCCTACAAGCCGGCCACCCTCTCGAACGGCGTGCGCACCACCGTGCCGCCGCACATTGCTGCCGGTACCCGCGTCGTCGTGATGACGGCGGACGGCGCCTACGTCGAACGCGCCAAGGACTGATTGTTTCGGATTTCGCGCGGCGGGTTGATGATTGCACGGGCAGGGAATCTCATCCTGCCCGCGCCCTGTTCCTCGGAGGCCGACGCAAGGCGGAAGCCTCTCGAGAGTTCTCCCGATCGTTCGACGATCCCCGGCCGGCTACCCCGAAGCCCGCGATCCGTTCGTCTCAGGACCAAGGTGGTGGGTAGGACGGACCGTGCGCCATCGTGCAGCGCAGCCGCGACTTTACCTCGGCATCCGCGAGGCCGCCTCGATCGCCCCGTAGCAGCCCTGCGATAGGGCTTGTGCCCGCGACCGCTCCGCCGGACTGAACGGGCGGCCATCCTCGCGAAACAGATCCTCCTTGAGCAGCGCGTCGGAGGTGCACCGGGCTGCGATGCGGCAGAGCGGCGGCTCGCCGCCGGTTCGTGTGCAGATCGTCACGTAATCGGCCCGGAACGCGCGCAGACCGGCCATCGGGTTCGGTCCCGTCAGGGTGACGAGGCCGGTGAGCAGCCCGAGCAGCACGGGCTGGTGGACGAGGTACACGATCAGGCTGTGGCGCCCCAAGAACGTCGCCGCACGCCCAAGCGCCGAACGCGGCGTCCAGTTGCCGAACCGGGATCGCGCAAGACGCGGCAGGCCGAGCCGCCCGAGGACGATCCCCGACAGGACGAACCCGAACCACGGGAACAGCGGCACGTAATCGTTGGTTCGCGGCGTCCCGGAACCGAGGCCGAGGAAGAACAAGATCGGGTCATCGAGGAGAGACGCGTGCACCAGGAGAGGCATGGCGAAGACCGCCACCGCGGCGAGTGCCGTCACGGCTAAGGGGGCGAAGAGGAACGGCAGGCCGAGTACGCTCGAGACGGCGATGCAGTGCAGGATGCCGAAGAAGACGTAAGCGTCGGGAAAGGCGATCCAGGTCCCGAGTGTGACGAGGAGCGCCGCCCCACCGATCCGCGCGAGCCGCAGCACGGTCTGGCGCGGACGGATGCCGCGCCCGTTCATCAGGACAAGTCCGACGCCGACAAGGGTGAGGAAGGTCCCGGCGATCGTCTCCGCCGCCCTATGGCCCGCCGCCGTCAAAGCATAATTCTCGGCCGTCAGCCGCAGGAAGCCGAGGTCCCAGAGCGTGTGGTAGCTCGCCATCGCCACGAGGGCCGCCGCCCGCGCCGCATCGATGATCGGGTAGCGGCCTGCCGGTGCGGCGCGCGTGGGCGGCTCAAGGGGCTCGGGAGGTGTGGGCACTATCGACATGGCGATGGGCTCAAACCACGCCTGGACCTCGGACGCCACCGCTGCTCGAAGTCGCAACGCGCCCGGACCCATATCGCGATTGCTCTCGAAGACGTGAACGCGGGCCCACGATGGTCGCAGAAACCTGATTGGACGCCATAAGGCGGGCGAACCAGATGCCTTGATAGCGACAGGACGCCCAATTCGGCTCTCCCTGCGACCGATCGACTGTTGCGGACCTGCCTCCCCCAGGCAAGATTGCAACTCGCTAGGGCTCCTATGCCGGTCATATGGGCTTTCCGCGAATCAGGACTTCGTTAATCTTGCTGTGAGAGCGCGCGGCGTGATTCGGTGTAGGTTGCTCGGCCATGTCTGATGAACGCGGATCCGGGCCGCAGAACCCCAGTCGGATCGAGGACAGCCGTGTCGCCGAAGCGGCGGGCGGCGAGGACGAGGCTTTCGACCTCGTGGAGGTCTCCGGCCGCATCAAATGGTTCGACGTGTCCAAGGGCTTCGGCTTCATCGTACCTGACGACGGCGCCCCCGACATCCTGCTGCACGTCACCTGCCTTCGGCGGGACGGGTTCCAGGCGGCCAGCGAGGGCGCGCGCATCGTTGTCGAGGCGGTGGAGCGCCCGCGCGGCTGGCAGGCGTTCAAAGTCCTGTCTCTCGACCAGTCCGCGGCTGTGCATCCCTCCGAGATGCCGATGCCGCGCACCCATGTCTCGGTCACGCCCACGAGCGGCCTGGAGACGGCGGTGGTGAAGTGGTTCAACCGCTTGCGCGGCTTCGGCTTCCTGACCCGCGGCGACGGCACACCCGACATTTTCGTCCACATGGAAACTCTGCGCCGCTACGGCATCGCCGAACTCAAGCCAGGCGACGCCGTATTGGTACGCTACGGCGACGGCTCCAAAGGTGTGATGGCGGCCGAGATCCGTCTCGTCGACGGGGCGCTCCCGGCCTCGCACTGACGCCCCAATTCGCGCGCGCTATCTGTACCCGCGGTCGGCACACCGCCCGCGATCGCGTTTCCCGAGAGGCAGTCCTTGAGAGTTCTTTTCCGCGTCTCGCAGGCGGCGGCCATAGCCTGCCTCATCCTGGTCGCACCGGTTCCCGTTCACCAGGCCACTGCCCAGAGCGCGGCGCCGCAGAACGCCGCCAAGACAGAGCCGCTGATCATCGCCACCAAGGCTGGGCCGAAGCGGTTCGACGTCGAAGTGATGCGTGACGACGCCAGCCGATCCCGCGGGCTGATGTTCCGCCGGCACATGGCGCCCGAGCATGGCATGCTGTTCGATTTCGAACGCGCCGAACCCGTGACCATGTGGATGAAGAACACCTATCTCCCCCTCGACATGTTGTTCATCCGCCCGGATGGGACCGTGAGCCGGATCGCAGCCGACACCGAGCCGCTTTCGACCGCGATCATCCCGTCCGGCAGCCCTGTCTCCGCTGTGCTCGAACTCAATGCCGGGACCACCGCTAAGCTCGGGATTCAAGTCGGCGACCGGGTCGAGCACCCTTTGTTCAAGTAGCGATGAAGCGATCGCGCCCGCCGCGAACGCAGCGGGAACAATGGCCTTGACCGTCGGGATGTTCCGCGCCAATGTTCCGGAATTGTTCCGGTGCTTTGGAGTGCCGGCCCTGCGCGGAGGACCCGATGAGCGACGTGGCCGATGCCGAATTGTTCGGCAACGACGATTGGTCGGTTAGCGTGGATGGGCTTGAGCACCGCGCTACCGGTTACTTCATCAGCCGGGACGCCGTCACGACACGGCGTGCCGAGGGCCTTTGGGACTGGCCCCTACAATTGGCCGAGAAGAGCTGGTGCCGGCCGAGTCTGTTTCGCGAGGCGTTCCTGGCAGCGCTCGACCGCTTCGGAATCGCGCGCGACGCCGGTCTGACCCGATCCTTCGCGCTGGGCTACGGGATCCGGGCAGGGGACGCATCCACGTCGGACGGCTTCGTTACGCTTGCCGACGTGCTGAAGCCCCGCGCCGCTCCGGCAACGGTCCGCATCGCCGCCGAGCCGGCCGTGCGCGCCTTGGCGGCGGCAGGCGCGTGAACGCCAGTTCGTGCCGCGGTCGCATTTGACCACGGCCGGTGCCGGCAGATAGCCCTCTACGCTGGACCGCGGGAGGGAAGATCATGGCAGACAGCAATCACGCCGGACTCGACGGGTTGGTGACACCGCCATTGTCGCGGCGCGGCTTCGTGATGACCAGTCTCATCAGCGGTCTGACTGTCGCCACGACCCGTGTCGAGGCGCAGGTGATTCACACCGATGCGACCGGTATCGAGGCGGGCGAGGTCAAGATCCCGGCGGCCGACGGTCCGATGCCAGCCTACAGGGCGGTGCCCGCCGGGGCGGGGCCTTTTCCTGTCGTACTGGTGATCGAAGAGATCTTCGGGGTCCACGAGTACATTAAGGATATCTGCCGTCGCCTCGCCAAGGCCGGCTACTGCGCCGTCGCACCCGAACTCTACGCCCGGCAGGGCGACCTCTCGACCATGACGGATCCTAAGATCATCATCCGGGACGTCATCTCGAAAACGCCGGACGCACAGTGGATCGGCGATCTCGACGCCACCGCGGCTTGGGCGGCCTCCGCTGCCAAGGGCGATGCCGGCCGACTCGGCGTGATGGGGTGGTGCCGAGGTGGTCGCGACGCCTGGCTTTACGCGGCGCATCGTCGCGACTTGAAGGCGGCGGTCGCTTGGTACGGACCACTGGGCGGCGATCGGACCGATATTCAGCCGCGCACCGCCGGAGATGTGGCGGCCGAGATCCATGCGCCGTTGCTTGCCCTCTACGGTGGCGCCGACACCGGCATCCCGCCCGCATCCGCAGAGGAAGCTCGCGACAAGGCGAGGCATGCGGGCAGGAGCGTCGAACTCGTGATCTACCCGGATGCGCCGCACGGATTTCATGCGGATTATCGCCCGAGCTACCGCAAGGACGCGGCCGAGGATGGCTGGGCCCGCGCTCTCGCCTTCCTGAAAGCCAACGGCGTCGGCTGATCAAACCGCTCCTGGCGGTCTTGGCGGGATGTTCCTGGATGGCTGTGCTTCCCGGGACACGGCCACAACTTGCCGAATATGCGAGGGTCGCAGGAGGATCTGTGCCTGCGCGGGTCCGGCCATTCGCGACGATCGGGGCGTTGAACCGATCGTCGCGACCGCCGTTCAGCCCCTGTAGAGTGTCCCGGCCCATGAGCGACTCGGTACAGCCCGGACAGAAGCCCATGATCCTCGTCGTGGAGGACCAACCCGACGAGCGCTTCCTCGCGGCCACTCTCCTGGAGGATACTGGCTTCACGGTGATCGAGGCCGAGACTGCCGAACGGGCTCTCGCCATCCTCAACGACCGTGCCGACGAAGTCAGCGTCGTGTTCTCCGATGTGCGTACGCCCGGACCGATCGGCGGATTCGAACTTGCGCGGATCATCGGCGTGACCTGGCCGCGGGTCCGTGTGCTGCTCACCTCCGGGGATGCGGGCGACCAGCCGAGCGACCTACGCATGTCGGCGACCTTCATCCCGAAGCCCTGGCGCGCCGAGGATATTCTGGCCTGGGTCGAGCAGGCCGCGGGCCGTCCCTCGGGGTCGACCGGCCCAGCGGTGATCGGACCGGGCGGAAAATTAATTACGCCGGGTCTGGAAACCTGAGACCTACTCCGGGTTGTACGGCACTCCCGGGGCGCAAGACGCCCGATCCCGAGCAACTCCGTCGGCAGCTCAGATCAATCATGCTCATCGTCGCTGCCAACTATGCCGATTCCCTGCGTCGGCGCTCGTGGGACGATCGTCCAGAGGCCGATATCCTCGATACGGTGACCGACGAGTTGCGCGCGCATTACAGTCCCGTCGCCGATGCGGTCCCAGCCGAGATCTTGGCCCTGGCCGAACGTCTGGACCATCCGGAATCCGAGCGCGCTTACGGCGCCTGACCGATCCTATCGGGATGAGTCGCCAAGGCGAATGAATCTGCTATTCAGCGCGCTCTGACCTGCCGGCGCATTGCGCCTCTCAGTCGAGCCCCTCATGCGTCTCAATGCTCTTCGTGGATCGCTCGCCGTCGGTGTGATCCTGACGCTTGCGGGGTTGAGTGCCGCTCAAGCTGCATCCCCACCGCCGCAGCCGTCGGAAGGAGCCGGCGGATTCGGAGACCGCAAGGCGACGATCGTCAAGCGCCTGCTCGGGCGGGGATCCGCTACGACGTTCGCGTTCCACGCTGCCGATACCGCGCCCGAGGCCGGCCGGCCCGTGGTCGTGTTCCTGCACGGATGGGGTGTGGTCAATCCGCAAAGCTACGGGGGTTGGATCGACCATCTCACTCGTCAGGGCTGGCTCGTGCTGTATCCGCGCTTCCAAGAGGTGAACCGGACCCGCCCAGCCGATGCACTCGGCCTCGCCGACGGCCTGGTCAAAGCGGCACTGGCGGACCTGGCCTCCGACGCAGACGCAAAACCCGATCTCGGCCGCGTCGTTCTCATCGGACATCTGGCCGGCGCCCCGCTCGCCATGGACATGGCCGCCGACGCCAAGCAGCACGGCCTACCCGTCCCGAAACTGATTTTCATGGCTGCGCCGGGCGGCATCGCCAGCGGCCCGAAATCGCGCGGTATCGCGCTGACGGAGCTCTCCGGCATCGATCCCTCCACCCTGCTCATCGCCATGGTGGGCGACAAGGATACCCGGGCGGCGGACCTTGCGGCAAAGCGGCTGCTACGCGAGGCGAGTGCCGTACCGCAGGAACGGAAGCTGTTCATCCGTGCCCTCTCGGACGATCACGGCTTCCCGGCCCTGACGGCCACGCTCGCGGCTCCCGCCGGCACCGACACCGCCTACGACGGCGGCGCGATCAAGCCTGGGCCGGAGCCCAAGGACGCGGCCAAGGACGCTCCGAAGCCGCCGCCATTCCGGTGGTCCGCCGACATGGCGTTGACCGGCGAACAGCAGACGCTGGTCTCGCAGATCAACATCGCCCGCGTCGATGCGCTGGACTACCTCGGCTTCTGGAAGACCTTCGACATCGCCGCTGCCGCGGCCTTCGCCGGGTCGGACGCGAATGCGATGAAGAACAATCCGCGGCTCGCGGACATGGAGCGCTGGAGCGACGGCTGGCCGGTGAAGCGCCTTTCGGTGGAAACACCCCGACTGGTGGTGCCGGCGGCTCAGGCGGCCACTCCGGCCGCGCCAAGTAGGAAGCGCTGATCGACGACACCATACTTCCACTTGGCGTAGGGCTTGCTACTCTGTCCGTGTTCGACACGGGAGACGAAGCATGCCCGAGTTCGTCGCCAGCCTGCTCGCTGCAGGAGCTTTCTGCCTGACTCTCCTCGCGCTGAACGCACTGACCCGGCTGCTGATCCAGGCGCATTATGCGCCGGCGGATCTGGGTGAATCCGGCTTCCTCCAGATCGGCGGCGCCCTGATTCTGGCCCGGATCGCTTACCGTCGGGCGCCACACAGTCAGCTGGACTGAGCAATCCGGTCGTTCTGCGGATTTGACATAACGGATGGGGACAGAGACCCCGCTCGCATCGAGAGCGTTCTGCCTGGTCGGTTGGGCAGCGACGCGTTCGAGGCGGGCGGTTGCCTACACACAGGCGCCAGGAACTACGACTCCAAAGCCTCCGCCGTCTCTTGACCGTCCGCGACGCCGAGCGCGGCTTTATCGGCCAGCAGGGCGGCCAGGGCGATGCGGATCAGATCGCCTTGCTCGCGATGCGGGTGATCAAGGGCAGCCGTCATTGCGCGACGGTAGCGGTCCTGGATCGCGGCGAGTTGGGTGGCCATGCCGACCTTGGCAGGCGGTCTCTCGACCGCCTTAGCCCGCCTCGGCTTTGCCGGCGTTTTCTTCTTCGTGGGTGTCCTGTCCGGCATGACAGGGCAAGCAACTTTGCTGTTTCGGGGTTCCTCGTCGCATTTCACACGCAGCCTGCTCGGTTCTCCGGCGGTGGCTTTCTTGCAGCCCTCGGCAGACTTCTTCGCCGACTGAGCCGTGACGGCGCGGACCGCAGTGCAGGCGTTCCGGATCGGTCTCGCCGGCCACATCGGGATTTTGGCGTGTTCCGATCCTTAGGCTGCGCCGCGCCTGCCACCCTACTGCGCTGTGTCGCGGTTGTCTGGTACGGCGTTCTCTTCGAGATTGCGCCAGCAGGCCGCTCAGGCCTCGCACGCCACAGCCTCGCTTTGGGGTCCCAGTCAAATGCCGTCGCCAATCGCAGCGGCAAGTGCCACGCTCCCGTGATCGCGACCTGTTAGAAGCAGCCGCCGCCATTGAATGGGGCGACGAAGGCGAGGGCGCGACCCGTAATCCGACAACCGGGCAGTTGCACTACCGCAGGAAGTCGCCGAACGCGCGGGGACCGTTCCCAGTCGGGATGGTCTTCAGCACCTTCAGCGTCCGGCCGTCGAGGACGCTCAGCGTGTTGTCACCCCAGTTGGCGACGTAGAGGCGACCGCCGGCGTCGGCCGCGATGCCCTCGGGATGATCACCCACGTCGATATCGGCGAGCGGCTTAAGGGTCGTAAGATCGAAGGCTGTGACGCTGCCGGCATACTGGTCGGTCACGAAGCCGCGCCCTTGCGTGAGGGCGATCACGTAGGGTCGCCGGCCGGTTGGGATCCGGCCGATCTCCCGACCGGCCGCGAGGTCGATCACGGAGACGTCGTCGCTGGTGACGTTCGCTGTGTAGGCGCGGCCCGTGGGGGCGTCGAGAGTAATCCCGAACGGGTGTTGCCCGACCGGGATGACCTTGGTTTCCTTGCGGGCCTCGGCATCGACCACAGAGACCGTGCCGGCCTCCCGGTTGGCGACGTAGAGGGTCGCCCCGTCGGGCGAAACGGCGATACCGGATGGCGAGGCGCCGACCGCGATTTCGCCGTCGGGGATCAGGCGGCCGTCACGCTCGGTCAGAACGAACAGGCGATGTCCGTACCAATCCGCCACGTAGACTTTGCCACCCCTCGGATCGGCGGCGACGCCCAGCGGCCCACCCGGCAGCGGCACTTCCGCGGCAACGACGCCGGCATCGAGATCGAGCACCGCGAGACCGTGACCTTCGGGCCGCGTGACATACGCCCGCTTGCGATCGGGCGACAGGGCGATCCCAGCCGGCGCCCCGTCGAGTTTGATGCTACGCACCACCTTACCGGCGGCGAGGTCGACAATTTCGACCGCGCCGCCAAGCTGGGTTGTCACGATCGCCTCCCGCGCCTGTTCGGCGCGGGCGTACGTCGCGGTCAGGGCGAAGCCGGCGACGAACGCCGCCTGGCCCCATTTGAGGTGACGACGCAGGTTCGTATCGCAAAACCGCAGGACGCTTTTGCGAAACCCGCGCAGGCTCACGAGCCCTTCTCGACCTTGGCCTTCAGGTTGGCGAGGCTTGCCTTGATCCAGGCGCCCACACCCTTCTCGGAGGCTTCGTCGTTGAGCTCGGGCGGCGGATCGTTGTTCATGTAGCCGCGATAGAAGGCAGCCTTCCACTCGACCTTGGACTTGGCGTCGCCCGCGGGCTCCACCGTGATCGTGGCAGAATAGTCGTTGGCCGGCAGGTCCTTCACATCGACCTTCTCGATATAGTACGAGAACAGCTTCTCGTCCGGCTTGTACTTGTTGCTGGTCTCCTGGATTTGGTTGCCGTTCTTCAGCGTGAGGGTGCGCTTGAACTTGTTCGGCACGTCGCCGCTGACCTCGGTCTTGGTGACGTTCTCCATCCAGTCGGCGTTCTTGACGTCGCCGATCACGGCCCAGACCTTGTCGGCCGGGGCGTTGATCTCGATCGACTCGGAAATCTTGCGCCGGGTCGGGCCATGGGCCTGCGCGGTCGCCGCCACCAGGGCGGCCGTGGCCGCCAGGGCCAGGGTCATTTTCTTCATCGTGTATTGCTCCTCCCGCCTCCGGGGCGCGGTCCGGCATCGAGATACCGGTTCTGCGTCCGAGAGCGTGTCACAAGTGAGTGTCAGAGCCGCATTCGATCTCTCGGATACGGATCTAGCTTGCGTCCCGACCGAGAATGCGCGCTTCGGCCCCGAAAGCCTCCGCGACCTTGTCCTCGATCCAGCCCCAGGCCTCGCGCTCGCGCGGGCCCGCGGTCTTGCTGATGGCGATGGCGAGGTAGGCCATCTCCGTCAACACCTTGTCCGGCTCAAGCATGTGGAGCCGGGTCGAGAGGATCGCCGCCTCGAGCACCGCGGCTTGGGCGCGATTGTAGCCGATGAACGGTGCGTGGGCGGCCGAATGCACGAGGCGGCCGCGGAAGCGCGGCCGGGTCTCGTGGTCCTCGACCGATGCGACCTGGAACTCGGCGTGGCCGAAACTGTCGGCCAGCCGCCGGCCGGCAATGGCCGCGCACGCCACGGTCGGCCATTCGCGCCGGCCCGTCACAGCGCCCGCGATCACCCGGATGTCCCGCGGGCTCGACGCCGCGAAGCACGGATTGGCCTCGAGATTGACGATGGTCGGTGAGGGTCGGAACGGCGCCAGCACGTAGCCGTCTTCGTCGCCGATCAGCCCGAACGGCACGAGGTGCAAGTCACCGGACGGCGCAAGCGTGGTGACGATGGTCTCCAGGATCAGCGGCATCGCTCAGGCCCTGTCCGCCGGCACCAGCCGGCCGCAGACCAGCTTGGTCGCGGGCTGAGGCGTCTCTGGCGGCGCCTCGTCGCGGGCCTCGGCTTCCGAGATCGTTTCAGGGGCGTCGGCATCCGCCTCGGGCTTCACCAGCCGCGCATCGCGGGTGCCGGGCGGGGGCGCGTCGGGGCCGGAATGGCGAGTGTGTCCGGCCTTCTTGAACGCGGTCGAGTCCTCAACGTCGGCGTCGGCCGCGCAGCCCCAGTCGAGGGCCTCGTCCTGAACGTAGCGCTTTCCAAGCCGCCAAGCGGTCTCGGCCTTGGCGAGTTCGGCTCCGAGATAGAAGGCGTGGGCGCCGTCGCTCTTCACGTCGAGATCGGGGAAGAAGGCCATCGCGTCGGTGCCGACTCTGTGGACGTCGCGGTTGTAGACGTGGATCCCGTCCTCGGCGACCGCGATCCGGTAATTCGGATCCCGGACCTCGGCTGCAGCCTGGGCGACTTCAGCGGCGGTCTGCACGAACGGGCGCTTATCGTGAAGGGCCAGCAGCGCGCGCCCGTAGCCTTTGGGCAGGGCGGAGTCGGCCTTGGCGGCGTACATCACCCGCCTGGCGGCGTCGTGCTCCTCGACGGTGCGGCGGGTGTGATTCGAGACTTGAACGATCAGCACGTTGCCGATCGATAGTTCCGAACACATCCCGACCAGCAGGGCGGTGACGCCGAGCGAATCCGTCTCGGTCAGCTCCGTCAGGTTGCCGGTGCCCATCATCATCTGGATGTCGGGCCAGCGGGTGCGTGTGTCGCGGTAGCGCCCGATCGAATCCACGAAGCCGTGGTGGATTGGCTCTAGGATCGGGTCGGCCAGGAACGGGCGCCCGGCCTTCAACATCCGCTCGATCGCGCAGTCGAGGGAGGGCAGGTCGTCCGGCCTCAGGGGCACTAGGATCGGTACCGCGTCGGTCTCGAAGGCGAGATCCAGCGTGTCGATGTTCAGGCTGAGCAGGTAATCCGCCCCGGCCCCGGCGCCCCGGGCGAGTTCGTCCAGTGAGAAGGAATCGACGCTCACCTTCAGACCCGCGCCCTTGAGGGCGGCCACGGACTCCTCCAGATGCGGGAAGGTTGTGTCGGGCAGCCCGCCCAGGTCGATCACGTCGGCGCCGCGGCGGGCAAGGTCGAGCCCTTTCGCCAGGATCTCGTCGGGGGTCATCTTCGAGGCATCGACGATTTCGGAGAAGATCCGCAGGTTATGCTTCGAGAGGTCCACCTTGCGCCCGGCGAGCCCCAGCCAGGCCGGCAAATCGACGACCTCGTCCGGGCCACGCTCGACCGGAACATGGAAATGCTCGGACAGCCGGCCGGTATCGGCCCGGCAGCGGCCCGGAAGGACGATTCGGGTCGCGCCCTCGGGGATCTCGATCCGGCGGCGGATGATTTCTTCCGTCATCAGCGCGGCGACCTTTACGCCGGCATCCGCGATGCTCCAGCGGACCGTCGCCGGAAGGCCGGCCGCGACTTTTTCGAGCCGCGCCCGGGCGAGGCGACCGGTGACGAACACGATGTGCTCGGGGGCGCTCAAGCAGCCACCCGCTGGCGGAGCGTGACGTTCCGGGTCGGCCCCCAGATCGCTATCGAACCGCCGTAGCGCTTAGCGAAGGCGGAGAAGGCGGCATCCACGAACCCGCGTTGGGCAAGTCCATCTGCATCCTCCTGTGACGGGGCGTCAGCCGACTTCACCAGCACGCAGCGTCCAGCACGCATCCGTCGCGCGAGCCAGAGCGCGAGACTGTCGGATGTCACGCCCCAATTCTCAGGGATTTCCGGGTCGCCCACCCTCAAGGTCGTCGGGTCCCAGACCCGGGAAGCATTGGCGATCTCTGTCCACGGCTCCAAACTGCGCGCAAGGCGGGGCTCGATCGAGCAAAAGTCCGTCGCCATGCGGCCCATCGCGTCCAACGCCCGGCAGTGGGCCTCCGCATCGTCGAAGCCGTCCCGAATCTGGGCGGCACGCACGGCGTCCGCATAGGCGCCGCCGCCGGGCACCACGACGCAGCGTCCGTGCAGGCCTGCCGCTACATCCGCCAGAAGGGCTCGGCGACGCTTCGGATCCGCCGCGAGGCTGCCTCCGATCTTGAGGACCGTCGTCACGCGGCGTCCCGTTGGTTCGGGCGCAAGGCGCGTACGGCCTCGGCGACCCGTAGCGGATCGATACCGTTGCGCCGATCCAGGTCGCGGCACAGGCCGCCGCGGAATCCGAAATAGTCGGGGCGGTGTACGCTGAGGGCAGGGATATCGGTGACCCGGAGAGAACCTGCCAATCCGCTCATCAACCCGTGGCTCCGGCACGCTGCCGTGAACGCCGCGAGCGCCAGGGGCTCGGCAAGGTCGGTCAGGCGGACGCCGGCCTTTCCGGACGTGTCGATCATCGCTCCCGCAAATCCGGCCTGCGCCAAAGCCGGGACCAGGTCCGCCGCCGGGCCGTCTTCGGCGAACAGGACTGCGATGAGGCGGCCGGGGGCACCCTCGGCGAGGGCGGCGAGCGCCCGGGGATCGCGGCTTTGCGCAGGGGCGAGGCCGGTCTTCACCCAGTCGATCCCGGTCGCCGCCATCGCGGTGACGGATTCGGGCGTCGGGTCTGCCACCGCGCTGGTCACGGCCGCGCCGGCGACGCGCGCCACGATCGCGTCCACCAGTGCGGGTTCCAGGGCGCCCAGCGCTCCGCGCTCCGGATCCTTGGCGTCGATCAGGTCGGCCCCGGCGAGCTGGGCGGGGGCGGGCGCGGGCGGGTGGGGCCCGCGGGCGCGGCGGGGGGGGGGGGGGGCGGGGGGGGCGGGGGGGGCGGGGCCGG
>NZ_VRVD01000004.1:0-43458 GCF_008040015.1 Methylobacterium sp. WL18
CCGCGAGGCCGGCCACGCCCGCACCCACCGCGGCGCCGACCCCGGGTCCCCGGCGATAGCCGTAACCGCGACCGTAGCCATAACCCCGCCCGTAGCCCCGTCCACCGCGCCAGCCGTAACGGTGACCGAAGCGTCGGTACTGGACGTAATCGGTTGGCAGGTCACCGCGCACCAGCGCTTCGATGGGCGCTGCGGAGGCTAAGGCGGCATGGGCCGGCAGACCGGCCAGGGTGGCTGCGACGGTGGCGGCGAGGGCGAGGGTCAACTTCATCGTGGAGGGTTTTCCTGAATCGGTTTTGGTTCGGGGGACGGTCAGTAGCGCCGACGGTTCGGCGGGATGCCGGAGCGGCCGGAAAACCGGCGGCTGACGTAGGCGATGACCTTCGGGAGCAGGAAGGCGGTGAGGAGCTTGCGGATCATCGGACGATCTCCGAGGTCGATGAGTCAGTGCTTGGAGCGAGACAGCCAGCCCACGGCGAAGGCAACGGCGGCGAGGCCGAGCAGGGTGGAGGTGCGGTTGTCGTCGGCGTAGCGAACGGCTCGACGGCCATAGGTGGTGCCGCGCTTGCGGGCGTGACGGGCGAGGTCACGGCCGTCCGAGATGAGGTTCCCCGCGCGGTCGCGCGCCTCGCCGACGAGATGACGGCCGTCATCGATCAAGTTGCCGGCGCGATCCCGGACCTCGCCGGCGATGTCGCGCCCGTCGTCGATGAGATCCTCGGCGCGGTCGCGGGCACGGCCGTAGGCATACTGCGCCCCGCCTGCGACTTGGTTCACGGCGCCACGCACCTGGCGGGCCGGATCACCGGTGAGGCCGCCGACGGCGGTCTGCGCGCGACCCTTGAGGTGGCGGGACGCGCCCCTGAACTGGTCTTCGTTCATGGGATTCTCCTGCGTTCGAGTTCAATGGGGGCGACGGGACCCGAGCGGGCCGCCGCCGTCTCGGTTCAGCGCTTGCCGGTGACCTTGTCGACGACCGAGGCGACGCCGTCCTTGGCCTCGCCGACGGTGCGCTGAGCCTCGCCCTTGAGTTCCTGGGCCTTGCCTTCAACCACGAGCTTGTCGTTGCCCGTGACCTTGCCAGCGGCCTGCTTGACGTTGCCGGCGGCCTCGTTGGCGAGGCCCTTCAGCTTGTCCGTGGTGCTGCTCATGGGATGTCTCCTTTGGTTTGAGGGGGCGGATTGTCAGGGAGGAAGGACCGGTCATGGTGACCGGCCGGGGATCGGCTCAGACGCGACGGGCGTCGTAGCTGTCGGCGAGGGTGTGGAGCTTCGGGGCGCCTAGGCGGCCGCCGAAGAAGCCCGCCAGGGCGCCGAGGATCAGCGCGAGCGCGCCGTAGAACGCGCCCTGGGTGGCGGCCGATTTGGCGACGACGGCGGCGGCCTCGGCCTTCTGCTTGGCCGTCGCGACGGCTTCGGTGTACTGCTTTTCGTAGGTCTGGATCTGGGTCTTGGCCTGGTCGACCGGGATGCCCTGGGCCTTGGCCAGCGCATCGGCGGCGCGGTTCTCGGCCTGTGCCTTCTGCGACGCGTCACCCGTGAAGATGGCGCGGATCGCGGCGACGGCAGCCTCCTTGGCGGCCTGCGGATCCTGGCCGGCGGCCTGGTTGCGGACCGACTGCTCGATGCCGTCGAAGGGATTCGAGATCTTCGACAGCGACGGGGCGGCGGCCTGGGCCGCGGTCTGCACCGTGCCGCCCACGAGCGAGCCGGCGCCGCCGAGCGTGCTGGTGACACCCGAGAAGGCGCCGCCGATGAGGCCACCGGCCGCCGAGGTCAGCAGGTAGAGCACCACCAAGGTCGTCACCGCCCAGGAGACGAGGCCATGCAGGCCGGCCGCGCCGGTGACGGGCTTGCCCGACAGGCGCCCGGCGATGAAGCCGCCCGCGAGTGCGGCGACGATGCCGGAGCCAACGAACCAGATGCCGGCGCTCAGGGAGAGGGTCGAGGCTGCCGGGTTGTCGGCGGCGTTCGCCCCGACGCTGGACAGGCCGACGCCGACGCCGACCATGTTCAGGATGACCTGCGTCACCAGCGCGGTCACGGCCCCGGCGAAGATGGCGCCCCACGACACCTGGTTCAGCAGGATGGTGCGGGTGTCGGCCGAGGCCGCGACGGGAGAGGTCGCCAGAAGGGGAGAAGTAGACACGTACAGATGCTCCGGGTGGTCGGTCGTCCGAGGTAATCGGTCGTTCGAGAGGTTGGTCGGCGGGGTGGAAAGCCGCGGTCCGGCCGCGCAGTCCCGGCGCGGTCGGACCGATCAGTCGCGGACTAAGGTTCAGTCGCGGCCGTGGATGAGCAGGCCGATGCCGTAGCCGAGGAGGCCGGCCACCAGCAGCGCGGCGACCGGGTGCTCGGCGATCTGGCTGGTGGCCTCGCGGCCACCCGCACGCAGGGTGCGGCCGCCGTTCTCGTAGGCGTCCTCGGCCCGGTCGTAGGCCTCGCGGCCGGCGCTGCGCACGTAGCGTTCGCCCCGCTCGTAGGTGTCGCTGGCGGCACCCTGGGCGCGGCGCGCGCGATCCTCGACGTCGTCGGACCCGATCAGGTTGCCGACCGTATCGCGGACCCTGCCGCCGATGTCGCGGGCGGTGTCGGAAACAGTGTCAGCGGCGTCGCGCACGGCGTCCTTGGCTTGGCCTTAGAGGTTCTCGGCGGCGCCCTGCGCCTCGCGGGCGCGGCCCTCGACCGAATCCCGCCTCGACCCTGTGAGGTCGCCGACCGTGCCCTGAACCTTGCCGCCGAACTCCTTGGCGGCGCCCGTGATGCGATCCGTATCAACCATAAGGTGTGTCCTGTTCCAATTCGAAGAATGTTCGTCGGGTGCGACGCGTGATCGAGGCTACGGCTTAGGGGTCGCCTTCGGGTTCACGACGGACTTCGGTAATTTCTGCTGGGACTTGCCCTCAGCCTCGACTTTGGGGTCGCCGACCAACTTTCCGATGGCTTCCTTGATCGAGCCCTTGAGCTTGTCGGATGCCTCGGTCGTCTTCTGCGCGCTCACGGGGTGCTCCAAAGCCTGGGCGTTTGACACCCCTCATCAAGTGGCCCGTCGCTCCCGGCGAGCAATGATGCAGATGTACCAGTTGAGGGATTTTATTTGCTCGGCTGATCTAACGGAAATCCGTTGTCGCGCCCCCATACGATGGCTTCTGCGCGCTTGTGGACGTCGAGCTTCCGGTAGAGCGACGCCGAGTGGTTACGCACCGTGTTCCGGGACAGGTTCAGCCGCTTGGCGATGGCATCGTCCCCGAGCCCCTGGCAGATCAGGTCGAGGATCTGACGCTCGCGCACCGAGACGTTGGGGACGATGCCGTCCTTGTGGTCGGTCCCCGGCCGTCGCAGGTTGGCGAGCTTCTCGATCAGCCCCCGGCTGAACCAGGACGTATCGGCCATCACCGTCTCGATGGCCTCGAACAGCTCGCGCTCGGTGCGCTTGCGCTCGGTAATGTCTTGCAGGACCAACAGGGCGAATGTCTCGGAGCCGATCTCCACGCGCTCCGCAGAGACCAGGCAATCGAAATTGGTGCCGTCCTCGTGCTTGAGGCAGACCTCCAGGCCCAGGACGTAGCCCGTGCGCGCCACAGCCGACTCGAACTTGCTGCGGGCCGCATCGTGAACCCAGAGCCCGAGGTCCGCCGGCGAGCGCCCGGACACCTTGTCGGCGCCGTATCCGAACACCCGGGTGAACGCCTCGTTGACCCCGGTGATGGCGAAGCCGTCGGCACGGGCCAGCAGTGTCGGAACGGGGGTGAGCCGGAACGCCTTGGCGAAGCGCTCCTCGCTCTGACGCAGGGCCGTCTCGGCCTTCCGGCGCAGTTCCAAGTCCGCGAAGGTGAAGAGCATGCAGGGCTCATCGCCGAGTTCCATCGGCTGGCCGGCGACGATCACGTAGCGGCTGCCTCCGTCGGGTAGGTCGAGGCAGGCTTCCATCTGCGGGATGGTGCCGCCGCTGTTGAGGCGCGAGATCGCGAGATCCCGACTGCGGGCGCCAGACAGCACGTCGACCTCGTAGACGCTGCGGCCGATGACGGCGTCGCGGGTGTACCCGGTCATCTCCAGGAAGCCGAGATTCACCTTGACGTGGCGCAAGTCCGAAAGCCGGCAGATCACCGCCGGTGCAGGGTTGGCGTTGAAGGTGGCCTCGAAGCGCTCCTCGGCTTCGAACTGGTCCGAGACATCCTTTAGGATGAGCGCAAGGCAGCTCGGATTACCCTCGCGGTCTGTGGCGACCAGGCTGCGCAGGGAATGGACGAAGTCGACGTCCGGCCGGTCAGTGCGCTTCACGTCGACGATGACATCGTGGAAGCGCTCACCCGAGACGACGCGCTCCATCGGATACTGGTTTGGCGTGTGATTGTTGCGGTAGCGAAGGGCGAAACGCTCGCGGTATTGCTCGACCGTTTCGCCGAGTTCGCCGACGGTCTCCGCCCCGTGCATCGCGAGCGCGGCCTCATTGGCGTAGGCGATGGTCTGATCGGGCTCGACCAGAATCACGCCCTCGCTCAGGCCGGCGATAATCTGCCGAAGCTCATGCCTGTCGACGCTAACTGTCACCTCCGACCATCCTCCCGTTGCCCGGATCAAGCCAAGCCGTAACAGGCCGCGGCACAAGAGGGTTCCAGTCGATTCTGGCGCTGGATTGGTATATCTGGATCATTGACGTGAACGTGATCGATCAGTCAAAACCACAAGTGAGTTTTCCGGCGTAGAGGGGCGGATACAGCCAGTCGTTGCCTGCAGGAAGGTCGAGTCCCCTCGCATGTACTTAAGCACGATCTCTGAAAAACCTTCGCCGAGCGAGGGATCGCCCCGTCACGTCCAGGATGCAATCGGACGGCGACTGGATCAGCTCATCCCTAAAACAGAGGCGATCGATAACGACACGCGGCTCGGCCAGGTTTTGCTTCGCCTCCGTGCCGCCTTGCTCGACGCTGAGGCGGAGCGACAGGTCACAAAAACGTTCGGCGACGAGCTCATCGCCCTCGTGCCGCGCCTGCGCCGCTTCGCCCACGTGCGGACAGACGGCGCCGCCCAAGCGGACGACTTGGTTCAGGCGACCCTGCTCAAGGCCTGGGAGCACCGGTTTCGGTTCGAGGACGGCACGAATCTCATCGCGTGGTTGTTCACGATCCTGCGCAACACGCATCTGAACCAACGCCAGCGCATGCGCCGCGACGTCGAGGATGTCGACGGGGCCATCGCGGGTACGCTGTCATCGGCACCCGACCAGGAGCATCGGATCGCCATCGCCGAGTTGCAGTGCGCGCTGGAGACCCTTCCCGAGGACCAGCGCGAGACCTTGCTGCTGGTGACGGTGGCCGGGCTCCGGCACGAGGAGGCGGCCGCCATCCTCGGTTGTCAGGTGGGAACAGTGAAGAGCCGGGTCAGCCGGGCACGAGAGCGCCTTGCCATCGCCCTGGGCCTGTCATGACTGAGCAAGTGCCTGCGTTCGAAGTCGAGGGAGCCGCCCCGCCATTCGATCCCGCGCCCACCGCCGCTCAGGTCCAGGCTGCCCTCGACAGCTACCTGCGGGTTCGCGCCCCCGATCAACGGTTGGCGTTCTGGAAAGCTGTCGCGCTCGGCTACGGCGGAAATTTCCAGATCCTGGCCGGATGCCCGATGCCGCCTACCGCCGCGACGTCGCCATAGATCGCGATTGACCGCGCGCGGGTGAGGACTGACGCGACGCACGCTGTATTTTACCGGAATATAGCCTGTCGAAATGATGCATCTGCATCATTGAGTGATCTCGCGGCGATCATATTTCACGGTCATCGCCAAACGCATCGAAGCAAACGGCGCGCGAATCCCGAAGTTATGCCGGGCCCCAAGAGTCCCCCCGATCAGGTCCGGCATGGCCGCAGGGCCGGACGTCGTGCCGCTCCGGGCGCACGTCCGGCCCGTAGGCCACCCATCGCGAACAATCATGGAGGATCCCACGATGGCCAATCCCGGCATGCCCGATCCGATCCCCGGCGGTGACATCCCCACCGAGATGCCGCCGCGGCCGTTCCCGGGCGAACGTCCGCTCGGGCCGGACGAGCCGTCCGCGCCCTACGAGGACGCGCCTATCGACGAACCGGTGGAGCCTGGTATCGGCCCCGATCACCTGCCTGTGGCACCCACGGACCCGGGGATACGTGCCTGAGCATGGTCCCGCATGCCTTCGAGGCGCAGGCCATCCAGGAAGCCATAGAGTCTGGGATGGCGCGTTCCGAACTCATGGCGATCCTGGGCGGCCTGCGCATTACGGACCTCATCCCCCCGCGGCAGACGAACCGCCGGCAGACTTGCGGCCAGGGCCACGGGCGAACTCATGGTCCGCTACCTCAGCCGACTTGACCTTCAGTAAGCCGCGCGCGAACCGCGCCGACGGCACCTTGCCGGGCGATCGTTCGAACACGCGATTCCTGCGTCGCCTCCGCGTTGCCCATTCCCCGACCACCCGCAGGCTGCCGGACGCAGTGTCGAAACTCAGTTGGCCGGAGTTCTCAGACTAAACGAAGCGATCATCAAAACGAAGCGATCAATCCGGGGGGGGTGAACGCTCAGCAACCCGGGTTCTGTGTAGGGAAAGCGCGGATTTGGTTCCGGGCAGTGCTCGGGCTCACAGGCTTTAACCTTGGATCACCCCGTTTCGCCCGATGATACGTGGCGTCCAGTGACATAGGTGGTACGGTGCGCGAACAACGCACGTTTCCGGCAGTTAGGGCGTACCTGCAGGGTCGAACGCAGCTTAACTTGAATGTACCCGACCATATTATTCAGGACATTTCCGACCCTACCGCATGCTCTCCGGCAAATGCTGCATCGGATTCGTGCGGCTCGGCGCACCTTGGCCCTGAACTGCACCCTGCGATTGCATCACATCGGTCGAGGACTGGATCGCGCTCGGGGGAGAGACCTGATCGTTACGACCGCCTCGCCCGGATTGGTTCCCGTCCGGTGCTGCCGGCATCGTCCCCGGAGTCGGTTGATCGATCCGGCTCGCGGCTGATTGGGACAGCGCGTGTGGGGGAGCAGCGAGGCCAGCGGCCAAAACGCCCACGGCCAAGCTGAGACTCAGCGGGTAAGACCGAACGATGGCTGCGAAGGATCTGGCGGTCATCGCTCAATCATATCCTCTCGAAAGAACGTGGGTGCATGTGCGTTGAGCCGGCAATGCGCCCACGGCATCGTCGTTCCCCGCGATTCGGTCCGTTGACGCGAACAAAATCAGTACGTTCAGTGCAGGCCGAGCTGTGACTTGCTCGTGAGCCGACCGTTGCGGAAGGACAGGTTCAGGTTGGCGCCGGTGCGGCCGGTTCCGCGCCAGGAATACGTCGCCCGCTGAACCGTGCCGATCTCCATGTGGGTCATCCGACGACCCGGGCAGCCGAGGATCTTCACCGCCTGATTGTAGCGCGTGCCCTGCTTCAGCGAAGCGTAGGCGTCGCGGGTGACCCGGCACTCGGCCGTGCGCGCGGTCGCGGGCAGGCCGCCGACGATCAGGAGAAGGGCAGCGAGGGCAAGACGAGGCTTCGACATGGAGGCGTTGTCCCGAGACGACGGAATTGGGATGCGGCGCGATGAGGGATCGCGTGGCGCCGACCTCAGCCGGGCTTGCCCGAGGCCGGTGCGTCCCCGGTCCCGAGCTTCCGATCGGGCTCGACCTCCCCTGCCGACCGGGCGACGACCTTCAGGTTCTGCCGCATCTCCTGCAGGTGATCGACGACCACTTGGTCACCATCCGAAAGCCCCTCCAGGATCGCGGTGTTCTCGCCGTAGGTGTCCCCGGTCGTCACGGGCTTCTGCTGAACCGTGCCGTTCGCGTCGACCGCGTAGACGATCTGTTGGGCCAGTTGCGAGTCGAGGGCGACGGTCGGCACCAGCAGCCTGTCCTTCGTGCCCGTCCGGATGCTGGCGCGGACGAACTGGCCCGGCAGGAAGCGCTCGTCGTCGTTCGGCATCAGGGCCCGGACGAGGCGGCGGGCCGTCCGGGGATCGAACCGGTTGTCGAGCTGGTAGATCTTGGCCTCGCGCACCGGCTTTCCGTCTTCGCCGAGCACCGACACGGTGACGCCCCCGTCCCGCATCGCCGCCCGGACCGCTTCGGAATCCTCGGAGGACAGGGCCATCTGGATGTCGATGGGATCGAGCTGGACCACGGAAACCAATTGGGTCTGGTTCTCGATGACGAGATCGCCGGGATTGATGGTCGACAAGCTGGCGCGCCCGTCGAAGGGGGCGTTCACGACCGCGTAATCCAGGTTGAGGTTCTGGCGGGCGATGGCGGCCTCCGCGCCTTGCACCTGGGCCACGGCAGAGGTCCGGTTCGCCTGGAGCTGCTGGAACCGCTGCTCGGTGGCGTAGCCCTTGTCGGCGAGCGTCTCGGTGCGGTCCACCTCCGCCTGGGCGAAGGTGAGCTGGGCCTGGGCCTGGGCCTGCTGCGACTTGGCGGTCTGCAGCGCCACCTCGAAGGGCCGTGGATCGATGTGAAAGAGCACCTGCCCTTTCTTGACGTGGCCACCCGGTTCGAACGGGCGCTCCGTCACGTTGCCGGTCACCCGCGCCTGCAAGGTGGCATCCTGTTGGGAGATGATCGTGCCGGTATAAGTGACGGCGATCGGGACCTTCACTCTGCGGACGGTGATGGTCCGGACATCCAGCGGCGGCTCGGCCGGCTCCGTCGTCGCCTTGTCACCGGTGAAAGGCAGCGCGGCAGCGATCCGCTCCGGCGAGGGTCGCCCGGCCGCGTACCAGCCCCCTGCGCCCGCCAGGACAATCAGCCCCGCTCCGATACCAACCTTGACTGCTCTCCGCACCACTGACGCTCCCAAGACCGGCGGCTCCACCCCCCGCGAGCGCGAGCGCCCCGGCGGCAGAGGAACACGCTCATCGGCCAGACGTTGCAACGCGGCCTCCACGTCGGCGGCGCACGACCGGAAGTCACGATCCCGCATGTTCGCCCGCTTCGTCGATCGGCCGGTACTGGCCGGCGTCATCTCCGTGTTGATTACGCTGATCGGCGCGGTCGCCGGCCTGACCTTGCCGATCGCCCAGTTTCCCGAGATCGCCCCACCGATCATCAACATTCAGGCGACCTATCCGGGGGCCAGCGCGCAGCAGGCCTACGAGGCCATCGCGATCCCGCTGGAGCAGGAGATCAACGGCGCCCAGAACCTGCTCTACATCAACTCGACCAGCAACACCGACGGCAGCGTCAGCATGGATGCGACCTTCGAGGTCGGCTCGGACCTCGACGCCGCGGCAGCCGAGGTCCTCACCCGCGCCAACCGGGCGGAGGCCAAGCTCCCGCCCTCGGTCAACGCGCAGGGTCTCGAAATCACGAAGAGTTCGCGCCAGCGGCTCGGCAACATCGTCCTCTACGCGGAAGACGGCGCGCCCTACGACGAGCTGTTTCTGGCCAACTGGGCCGAGACGCAGGTGATCAAGCCGCTGCGCCGGGTGCAGGGCATGGGCCGCATCGTCAACTTCTCCAACAAGCGCTACGCCATGCGGATCTGGCTCGATCCGTTGAAGATGGAGGCCCTCGGTATCAGCCCGGGCGCGGTCACCACCGCCATCACACAGCAGAACGCCCAGATCACCACGGGCACCCTCGGCAAGCCGCCGGTCGATCAGGCGACCGCCTTCGAACTGCAGCTCGTGACCCAGGGGCGCCTGCGCCAGCCCGAGGAATTCGGCAACATCCTCCTGCGCGCGAACCCGGACGGCTCCGTGGTCCGCATCCGCGACGTGGCGCGGGTCGAGCTCGGCTCCGAGCAGTACGGCGTCCGCTCGAGCTTCGACGGAGCCCCCTCGGCCACCCTCGGGCTCTATCAGAACCCGGATGCCAACGCGGTTCAGGTGATGGACGGCGCCCGTGCCACGATGGTGGACCTCGCCAAGCGCTTCCCGCCGGGCTTGAAATACAAGATCGCCCTCGACCGCACGGAATTCGTCAAGGAAGCGATCTTCGAGGTCGTGCGCACTCTGTTCGAGGCGCTCGTCCTGGTGGTGATCGTCACCTACCTGTTCCTCCAGAACTGGCGGGCGACCCTGATCCCGGCCATCGCAGTGCCGGTGGCGCTGATCGGGACTTTCGGGCCGATGGCCCTGCTCGGCTTTTCGTTCAACACCTTGAGCCTGCTCGGCATGGTGCTGGCCGTGGGTCTCGTGGTCGACGACGCGATCATCGTAGTCGAGAACACCGAGCGCCTGATGGACGAGGGCATGGCGCCCCCCGAGGCCTCTCGCGAGGCCGTGACCGAGGTCGCCGGCCCCGTCATCGCCACGACCCTTGTCCTGGCCGCCCTGTTCGTCCCGGTGGCCTTCATCCCCGGCCTCACCGGCAAGCTGTACAACCAGTTCGCCCTGACCATCGCCATCTCGGTGATGATCTCGGCGGTGGTCTCGCTGACTCTGACCCCGGCCTTGTGTGGGCTGATCCTTAAGCACCGCGAGACGGACGCCAAGGACGAGAGCCGCTGGCGGGCGCCCCTGCGCTGGTTCAACGCCGGGCTGGAGGGCGCGAGCCGCCGCCTCGTGGCCGCGATCGGCTGGCTGACCGGCCACATCGCCCTCGTCGCCATCGTGTTCGTGCTTTTCGCTGCCGTGACCGTGTGGATGACGATGCAGCGGCCCTCCGGCTTCGTGCCGGACGAGGACCAGGGCTACTTCTTTGCCGACGTGGTCCTGCCGAAGGGTGCTTCCGTGGCGCGCACCGACCGGATGGTCGACCGTGTCGGCGAGGCCCTGCGCGAGATCCCGAGCGTGGAGCACACGATCGGGGTGACCGGCCGCAGCATCCTCGCGGACGCGATCGCGCCGTTCTACGGTTTCCAGATTCCGACGCTGAAGCCCTGGGGCGAGCGCGACCAGAGCGTCACCGATGTCATCGCGACGGTCCAGAAGCGCTTCAAGCACGACCCCGATGGCCAGATCCGGGTGGTGAACCCCTCCCCGCTCCCCGGGCTCGGCTCGCGCAGCGGCCTCACCCTGGAACTGCAGGACCGCAGCGGTGCCGGTGGGCTCAAGCTCGCCGAGGCCGCCCAGCGCTTCATCGCCGAGATGGAGAAGCTGCCCTCGGTCGGCCGCGCGATCCCGACGACCAGCTACGGCGTCCCGCAGATGCGGCTCGAGATCGACCGGGCCAAGGCCGAGCAACTCGGCGTGCCGCTCCAGAATCTGTTCGACGCGCTAGGGACCTATGTCGGCTCGAGCTTCGTCAACCTCTTCAACCGCTTCGGCTACGTCTACCAAGTCTACGTGCAGAGCGAGGCCTCGGGCCGCCGGACGATCGAGGATGTCGAGGCGCTCACCGTGCTCAACAACCGCGGTGAGCCTGTCCGCGTCGGCTCGCTGATCCAGACGCACTTTGTCACCGGCCCGACCGCGGTCCTGTCCTATAACACCTACCCCACCATCGAGATCGCAGTGGACACCGCGGCCAACGCCAGTTCGGGCACCGCCATTGCGGCGATCGAGGCCCTGGCTGACTCCAAGCTGCCGTCCACGTACGCGGTGGAATGGACCGACGTCGCCTACCAGGAGAAGATCGCCGGGGGCTACGCGCCGCTGATCTTCGGCCTCGGCACGCTGATGATCTTCCTGCTGCTGGCCGGGCAATACGAGTCCCTGCGCCTACCCTTCGTGATTCTGCTCGGCACGCCGATCGCGATCTTCGGCGCGGTGGGCTTCCTGGCCATCCGGGGGCTCGCCCTCGACATCTTCGGGCAGGTTGGCCTCCTGCTCCTGGTCGGGCTGGCGGCCAAGAACTCGATCCTGCTGGTCGCGTTCGCCGAGGATCTGCGCAAGCAGGGCGAGGACGCGCTCAAGGCCGCCCAGGACGCGGCGCGTCTGCGCATGCGCCCGATCCTGATGACCTCGTTCGCGTTCATCATGGGCTCGGTGCCGCTCGCCATCGCCAGCGGCGCCGGCGCCAACGCCCGGGTCTCGATGGGCACCGTTGTGATCGGCGGCCTGCTTGTGGCGACCTTCATCACCCTGTTCGTGACGCCGACTTTCTACGTCGCCTTCGAGCGGCTCCTGGGTAAGCCCGCCGCGTCCCAGGAGCACGAAAGTGCGGCACCGCAACCCGCCGAGTGACATGGTGGTTCGGACAACCGAGGCGGCGGTCGAAGGCTTGATCCCGCTGAAGGCCATTTGGCTCGCGTCAGCCTGAGCGCCCGTTCGGACAGCATCTTTGCAACCGAACCACACTGTGCCCCTGGAGATCTAGGAATTTCCAGGCCATAGGCGAGCATCGCCGGCTGCCCTCCCGCCCGATCTTTTGGTGTGACGGATCAAATCCGGTCGCGGATTGTCAGTCGGGCGAAATTCTTGCGGACGAGGACAGGCCTGTGAGCGTTGGATTGATCGCCCTGCTGGACGATGTCGCGTTCATGGTCAGGGCGGCGGCGGCATCCCTCGACGATGTGGCGGGTCAAGCCGCCAAGGCCGGAACGAAGGCGGCCGGCGTCGTCATCGACGATGCGGCGGTCACGCCGCGCTACGTCGTCGGCTTTGCGGCGGAGCGCGAACTGCCGATCGTCGGCAAGATCGCCGTGGGATCGCTCCGGAACAAGCTCCTGTTCCTGTTGCCGGGCGCCCTCGCGCTCAGCGCCTTCGCGCCCTGGGCGATCACACCGCTCCTGATGCTCGGCGGCGCGTACCTCTGCTACGAGGGCACCGAAAAGGTCTACGAGGCCCTCTTTCCGCATCACGGGCATGATGCGGAAGGCGGGGGCGACACCGGGAGCGACCAAGCCCGGGAAGAAAGCCGGGTGGCGAGCGCCATCAAGACCGACTTCATCTTGTCGGCCGAGATCATGGCGATCACCCTGGCAGCCCTGCCGGAGGGCAGCTTCTGGATGCGGGCGGCCGTGCTGGCCATCGTCGCCCTGGGAATCACCGTTGGGGTCTACGGCGTGGTCGCGCTCATCGTGAAGGCCGACGACGCGGGCCTTGCGCTCGCCCGCAGCACGGCGGGACCGCCGTTCGGAGGCCTCGTCCGCGGTCTCGGGCGCGGCGTGGTCCACGGTATGCCGATCCTGCTCAAGATCTTGGCCGTCGTCGGCACGGCGGCGATGATCTGGGTCGGCGGCGGGATCCTGATGCACGGGATGGAGGCATACGGCCTGTCAGCGCCGGCGCATGCCGCGCACGAGGCCGCGGTGGGTGCGGCCTCATCCGTTCCGTTTGCCGCGGGCATCGTCGAATGGTTGGTCACCGCACTGGCGTCGGGCCTGATCGGCTTGGCGGTAGGCGGATTGTTGATCCCGTTGACGAGCTTCGTCCTGGCACCGGCGTGGTGGACCCTGTCCGGCCTGTGGAGGCGGAGCGTTTGAAGCGAAGCTGCAGTCAGTCGTAGAAGACTTCTTGCGGCAATTGACCGTCCATCTGCCTTGGAAGCATTGAGGTATCGCACGCTTTGAGGGTCTGCCGCGACGTTTGCTTTAAGCCTTACTTGTGAACGGTACCGATAGCAGTAATGGTTGCTCGGCAATCGATAGAAATCGGTATCGAGATGATGCCTGCCGCGGTTGCCGGCCCAGCAGTCAGGTACCACCGGGCGTATCTTGGTCGGTACTGCGCTCAGGCCGGGATACGCATGCCATTCCAGGCGAAGACGCCGCCGGTGTCTTTCGCCCCGAGGCTGTCGAGCACGCGCAGGAGATGGGCTGCGCTCACGTCGGGCTGAACGACACCCTGGGCGGTGGGATCTGACCGGAAAGGCCGCGACAGGTTCGAGGCGACCGTCCCCGGATGCAGGCCGACGACGAGCGCTTCCGGTCGGTTGCGCGCCACTTCGATCGCAAGGGTCCGCAGGATCTGGTTCAACGCCGCCTTCGACGCGCGGTAGGAGTACCAGCCGCCCAAACGGTTGTCCTCGATGGAGCCGACCCGCGCCGACATCGCCGCAAACACGCAGCGTCCCCGGCGCGCCAGCAAAGGCACGAAATGCTTGGCCACGAGGGCCGGGCCAATCGTGTTGACCGAAAAGACGGCGGCCATCGCGGCGGGATCAAGGGCCTTGAACGACTTTTCGGGTGAAACGCCGTCCTGATGAAGGATGCCGGTTGCGACGATGACCAAGCCGACAGGTCCGGTCGCGCCCACCCTCTCCGCAGCCGCAGCGATCGTGGCCTCGTCGCCGAGGTCGATCGGAACGGTGCGGACGCCGTGCGGCGCTGACGGCTCCGAACGGGAAAGCGCGAAGACCGGGGCGTAGGCCTCGCTGTCCGCGAGGGCGCACACGAGAGCCCGGCCTATCCCGCCGGAGGCGCCGATGACGATGGCGCTGGTTGATGCCGGAGCCGTCATTGCGAGGCCCCGCCGACGTTCGCGGAGGGTGGGTTTAGCTTGCGGAAGATCAAGCTGAGGTTGTTGGCGGGCATCGCAACGCGCTCGGCGAGGTGGAGCCCGTACGCGCCGGCGGCAGCCGAGACGGCCTCGATGTCGCGTACCCCCCAGGTTGGGTTCCGCATGCGCAAGCTCTCGTCGAACGCGGCGTTGCTCGGCGCGGTGTGGGCACCGTCCTCCCGAAACGGACCGTAGAGGTAGAGAATCCCACCCACGGGAAGCGTCGCGCCCGCGCCGGCCATCAGCCCGGTGGCCGCGTCCCAGGGGGCGATATGGATCATGTTGATCGCGACGATCCCGTCCGCCTTGGCCACCGGCCACGGCAGCCCGGCCGCGTCGATCGCCAGCGGGGACCGGAGGTTCGACAGGCCGGAGGCTCGCGCATGGGCGAGGATGCTGCGGCGCGCCGCCTCGTCCGGATCGCTGGGCTGCCAGTCGAGGTTTGGCATCGCCCGGGCGAAGTGAACGGCGTGCTCGCCCGATCCGCTGGCGATCTCCAGAACGACGCCGCCGGGCGGAACGACGCGCTTCAGGACTTCGACGATCGCTGCGGCATTGCGGGCAACGGCCGGCGAGTACAGGGCATCCGACATGGGGGGCTTCAAGCGACGATCCCTTGCGGCCGAATGGCCTGCCATCGCAGCATGGCTGTTTTCAGCGGCTCGCGCACCTGGATGATCGGCAGAGGTGTGCTGTTGCCTGGCCACTTGGGTAGCTCCTCAGCGCCTCCGCCAGGGTGGGCACCTCCTCTTCGTCGAGCCCGATGCTACGCCCCTTCATGCCGATATTCGTAAGCCCGAGAAAAATCAGCGCGGCGCTCAGGCCGCAAGCCGATACCGATCAACCATGCATCCACCGGCCGGACGTACATCACGCGTGCAGATGTGCGCCGCGTGGTCGAGCCGACTTGTCCCACCGCTGGCCTCCGACCGCGCCAGGAGGCAAGTACGAGCTGGTTTAACCAGATCGAACTGGACGGGCTGGCCGGCCCTGCGCTGGACGACGAAGGTTTGCGAGCGAACGCGACCGCCGCTAACGCGCTTGCGGCCTGCGTTCCGGAGTCGTCGGTCCCACCAAACGGGGCGGTGTCCTGAATGCCCCGTCCGGTACGTCACAACCGGACCATGCCGGCAGTGAGACGAAGGCCGCGAGGTCCAAGGCCCTGTGGTCGTTGCTCTGGAACGCTACGCGACCTTGTTGCGACGCGACGTCGATTTCTCAGGCGTGGGCGACACGGCCTTGGCGTGGTCGGCGACCCCACGGAGTGCCGCCACCATCGCATCGGCCTGTTCGTCGAGGACCGTCACCGTCCGGCCGTCGCGGGCGCTGCTCCACCCGATGAGCAGGCACGCAAGCCCGGTCGCGACACTCGCGACCAGAGGTGCCGTGAGGAGCGCCGCCAGGGGACTCAGCGGCGCGAGGACGATGGCCGTCACGAGACCGCTACCGATTGCGGCCGCTACCAAGAGGATCATCGGAGGCTCGCCCGACATGCGCGGTAGACCACCTCCACCGACCACCCATTAACCACTATGGCGAAACCGTTAACGAGTGGTTAACGACAAGGTCTGCAGCGACCATCTGCTCTAGATCCCTTCCTATGGCCAAGGTTCGATCAACATCGATCTTCAGCGATTGATAGAGATAGGGGTCGGATGTCCGGTCACTCCATCAGGTCGGTCAGGGCGCCGATCTCATCGGAGCTTTTCCAGACCGTCTCGCATCCGATCACCTTGTCGGTGGCGTCGAATATCAGTGTGAACTTGTCCGGCACGCGCTCGGTACCGTCGAGCCGGACCCGCACGCCCCACTTCGAGATGTCGTGGATCACGCACGGGATCGCTGCCTCATCGGGTACGGTGATGCGCCCCATCATGTTGATGGAGACGCGACGAGCGGATCTCTGATTGTCCATGGGATCACTCAAGGCGGGCTTACGTTCAGTATAGGCTCGTGATCCTTCGCTGGCGATTTGCATATTACATCAAATTGGACTTATTCGCTAGGGCTGCGGACGATCGACGCGGTGACAGCCTCACCAATTGAGCATAGCATCGGAACGAATTCAGCCTGTGCGCCTCATGGAGGCAGATGTTCGTCCCTCCCGATCAGCGACCTGTCCCGCCCCGGTGGGAGCCGCCGCGCAAACCCTCACGGGATGCCAAGCGGGCCGAGAACGCTGCCGTCACGCTGATCATCCTGATCTCGATCCTCGGTTTGTTCGCGCCGATTGCGGGCGGGACGCTGATCGCCGTGGTAGCCGCCTTGATCAGGCACCTCTCTCCTCACTGAGTTTGAAGAAAACCGGTGTTCCGGCTGAAGATCGCGACCGATCTGGCCCCTGCCGTTTTTGGATCGCCCACAGCATGATCGGGTTTCCAGCCGCGGACATCCGTAGCGACCGGTAGGTTGCCCCGCTCGCCACCCTCGGCCGCCTACGCCATGACCCGCACGGGTGCGGCCGGGCACGCTGTCCGTGGCCCTCTGCGTCTGCAACGCCGAGTTGCAGACGGCATGGCAGGTCGTGGGATCGCCGACGATGAAGCGCACCATCGATGGCCCGTCATCCAAGCTGCCATCGCCGCAGCGCAGGCAGGAGAAGAGCGACCCTGCACGCTGCTTCGGTCAATGCTCGCTACCGCTTGGCGTCAAAAGCGCGTGGCCCTATCGGCTCGCATGAGACGAACAGGCTCGCGAGCCAGAACAGCGTCATAGCCGCAATCGCTGCCCCAGTTCCGACCAACGGGCTGACGATCAGCGCGGCCAGCACGCCGTGTTTCCACATCAGGGCGAGTGCGATGAGCCAGCCGAGGCTCGCTGCGATCGTCACGCGGAAGATGCAGCATTCGGATGCCTGCATGAGGATCTCCTTCCATGTTGCAACTAGTACGTGCAATCTTGGATCCCTCACTCAATGTGTTGGATTACTGAGGCGCGGACATCTCGCAACCGCCGTGTTGATCCTGCCACATCGACCCAGGCCGTCCGGGCATCATCGTGCCCCATAGCACCGTGCGAGGCTTGATATCCCTCCAGTCGCCGCACCCTCAGCCCAGGACGTCGTCCCCGCCATTGCAGCTTCGGCCGTCGCTCGACGAGCGGAAACGAGCTAATCGCGACGGTGAAAAACGATCACGACCGCCGTGCCCTTCGGTGACAGCACCGTCGAACAGGAATCCTTCATTCCCGCACGTTGTTCGGCCGCCGAGCTCGAACATCTCGGTGCGGCCGGTATCGGGTCGATTCTCCGGCGCTTCACGAGCGGCCTCTGGCGCGCTTGAACATGTTGGATCGCTCGACAGATCGCCTCAGTCATCGCGGCGCTGCCGTAAGGAACCTGGCCCATCGGGCGGCCCGCTCACGGGTGGCTGAAATCCGCTACTGAATTCTGGAAACAAATATCTGGCGGTCGCGTGTCCCGTTAAAAGCCCCTTTACCCTGCTGGAGCCCCCATGAAACGCAGTGCGGCCCGGGCTCGTACTAAGTGAATGATCGACGTGCCCATCGTACCGGCCGAGCCGACGTCCCAGAGCGAGGACGCGCTCACCCACATGTCGCAGGCCGCATTCGTGGCAGCGTGGGAAATTTTTGTGGGAGAGCCACCGGCCATGATGCTTGAAAGCCGATCCGCGATGATCCGGCTTCTGGTCGAAAGCACGCCGGCAGCGCAACTGGAACAGCTCAGCGAGCCTTCACAGACCCATCAGACCGATTAGGCGCCAGTGCGCGCGATTCCCTGACACGCATATCAAGCCCGGGAGCCAGATTCTGGCGCGTAGGCCGTGACGCTAAGCGATACCGGGTCACTCGAAGCCAGGGAACAGACAAGGCCCGCCCGGGTGTTCCCGTAGCGGGCCTGATGCGAGCGCGTCGGCGATGCCGTTCCGTTGGCGCTCAGCTCCCCAGCCGATCGCCAGGAGCAACCTGCGGCGACATAGTTAACGGTCCGTTGACTAGGGCCGACCGACAGATAGGCGCAGGCCGCTGGCGGTTCAGACGACGATCCGGAGCGTTCCACCGTGACCCAACAGCATAATTGCGAGCTACGGCCCGGCATTAGGGCACTGAGGTTAGCCGCGCTCTGGAACGTCAACCAACCCAGCAATGGGCCCGCCCAGAATTGATGCGGCGCCGTCGGCTTCACCTCGGCTTGATCCCACTCGCAAGGTTGGATCAATGATCGCCCAGGTCAGCGTCGCGCTCGTCGTCGGCGGCATGACGGGAACGAGCTCTGAAATAGGGTAAGCCCGCAGGCCGATCGCCTACGGGCCAGGAATCATCTCAGCAGTTGTCGTCACCCGGCTTCACCGGCTGACCCTCGGGGGCCTTCTTCTCGCCCTTGTCCGCCATCGTGCCAACTCCGGCGTTGTTCATGGCGCCGACCGTACCAGGGGATTCACCCTTGGCACCTGGCGTCACCTTGGCGGTCGAGCCACCTTCGACGTTCGAGCTGGTATCCTTGGTCGTGGGGCCATTGGTGCTGGTGGTGGTGCCCACCTTGCACGGGGCCGCGAAGGACGTCGTCGCAGTCAGCGCAATAATGGCGACGGCGCCCGTCAGCGTAGCGATGCGTGGCATGGTTCCTCCTGATTTCGTCAAGGAGGAAGAGGCAAGATCGAGCAATAGTTCCGTCGGAGCTTCAGTCTTCGCGGCCGCCTTCGACAGCGCCGTCCGTGGGCTCCAGGAGCCAATCGGGGAGGATCGGGACCACCTCTCCAGCCACCTCGCCGGCGGTCGTCAATGCCTTTTCCGCCTAAGCTTCCGGACTTTCGGCCCGAACCTCGGCGAACAGTTTACGCGCCAGGCGGTCCAGCTCTTCGTTCGACAACGTTTGGCTTGGCTCGACCGACATGGGCTGCCTCGTGAAAAGGGTTCCGCCGGCTCTGCCCCGCCGCCCGATCTGAATGCGGGTGGGCGGGACAGTCGCCTATTTCGCCAAACGGACGGGTATCAGCCTGGGATCCGATGAAGAGCGCAGAGTTTGTTGCCGTCCGGGTCGCGGAGATACGCCAAGTACAACCGGCCGGAGCCGCCTTGGCGTTCACCCGGCGGATCTTCCACCGAAGTGCCGCCGTTCGCGACACCTGCAGCGTGCCAGGCTTTTGTCTCCTCCGGGCTGTCCATTGTGAACCCGATGGTGCCGCCATTCGCGCCACTCGCCGGATTTCCGTCGATCGGCTTGCTGATCATCAAGCGTGCGCCTTTGTGCGTGTAGATCAGCCGTCCCCGTGCATCCTCGTCGCCGGAGCCGGCTCCGCTCGCGGCGAAGAGTGCATCGTAGAACGTTTTTGATCGCACCAAATCGTTGCTGCCGACCATGATGTGGCTGAACAAGATTTATCTCCCGACTATGAATGTATGTCGTATCTTGTTGAGAAATTTACTTGCCGCCGCCGCTCTTGTACGCATCGATCGCGCTGCGGCAATTCGGCGACATCTGGCTCATGTTTTTCTTGAAGCAGGCGTCCATCTGCGGGCTATTCGGATCGATGCCGGCGCAGAACGTGATGGCGTCACCCGCACAATAGGTCTGTAGATCCGCATTGCCGCGCTTCGGAGCCTGCGCCGAGGCGGGGACGGCAATGGCGACGAGGCCGAAGGCGATGATGAGCGTGCGCATTTTTGATCCCTAACCGAAGCGGTTCGTAGCGCCCTAACGAACTCAGCGCAGGTTTTATCCCTCCCCGAAGCGGATCTCGCCGCCGCCGCCCTTCCGGGAACAACATCCAATGGCAATTGCCCCCCTCAGTCGATCAGGGTTCGCGCGCGCGTCGCGCCCTCGGACAGGCGGCTGCGCCGCGCCCGACGGCCGCCGCCCTAGCCAGCCGACCTTCGCGCCGCGGACCGGTGCTGCGATCTCCTACCGGTAGCCGCCTCCAGGCAACCGGCCATGGAAGGGCGTATTGCGGCAATGTCCCCACGGGCCGCGCCAGTAGCCCGGAGGGCACCCGTTCCCCGCGCGGACCTGATACCAACCGCCCGGGAGAGGACCGGAGTACGGGGTGTTCCGGCAATGCCCCCACGGACCACGCCACGCACCTGGTCCGCAACCACCCGCGACACGGGTAACCGGAGCAGGGCCGCCGAGGTCGGCCGCGATCGGCATCGCATGGGCCGCCGCCAGCGGTAGGGCCGTGAGAGCTGCGGCGACGATCAGTGTGCTCATCATTGTCATGATTGATTTCCTCCCTGTCCAATCACCGATGTGCTTGCGCAAGCCGTCGGAACAACCTAAAACTTGGGCGGGCGATGCATTAAATATTGCCCATGCAACGGAATGGTTTTGGAAAAGCAGACAATGCAATGCGATTCAGACAAATAACCGGGCCGGATCGATCGAAGATTTTTACGCTCCGAGCCTTGCCGGGCGCTGACCAGCAATCCGAAGGGCCATTTGCCGTCATGTTGCATGCCAAGCCGCCGGAAGGCTCCGCCGGGGCCCTGTAACAGTCACGTCTGCTGGGACCGGCCAGGGAGCCATGGCGCCACAGGGGCGGACCTATCGGGTAGAACATCTGTTGCCACCTCGGATCCGCAATTGTGGATCAGCGAGGTTTCCAGGTGGCAGAGCGGCATTCCAGTCAAAACGGACAGCACGGTGGTCCCAGCATGCCGATGTTCTGCGTAATCATTGGCGCCACCGGTCTGATGCTGGCAGCGCTAACCGTGCTGACGGCGGGCCAGATGGCGACTTCGCATCGAACCACCGGCCAAGTCGTCGTCGCGTCAGCAGGCTCAGGAATGCCTCCGCGGCCTGACGGCCTTTCGTCGAACCTGCAACCGCCAGCCCATGGCACCCGTCCGTAGGAGCGTGCTGTGACCGATTCGACCCGATTGTTGATCGTCTACTACTCACGCAGCGGCAGCGTGGAAGCGCTCGCAGGTGCTGCAGCGGACGCTGCGCGAGAGGCCGGCGCGGAGGTGCGTGTGCGCCGCGCGCGCGAAGTCGCCGATGCGGCTTCCATGGCGAAGGTTGACGGGTGGACCGCGAGCGCCATCCGGCAGAACGTCCTGTACGAGGCTCCCACGCACGAGGATGCCGAGTGGGCGGACGCCATCCTGTTCGGCACACCCTGCTATTTCGGAGCGATGGCGACCGAATTGAAGAATTACCTCGATCTACTCGGTCCGCAATGGAAACGCGGATCGTTAGCCGGCAAGGTCGGCGGTGCTTTCGCAGCCGCATCCTGGCCGCACGGTGGATCGGAAGTCGTCACGCTGTCGCTGTATGCCCCGATGGCGCATCTGGGCATGGTGATCCTCCCGACCGGTTACACCGACGAAGTGATGCTGGAGGCAGGATCACCCTATGGAGCGTCGGCCATCGTAGGTTCGAAGAACCGGCCGCCCCGGATGGAAGACCTCGATGCGGCCCGCCATCAAGGTCGGCGGATGGTGGCGATCGCCGGTGCGTTGATCGCGGCCGGCGAGATGCCGAACCGTCATTCAGGCAGCTAGGCCAAGCCGTCCTTGGCGGCGTGATCAGGGTCGTCCGGTTGGCTTTCGGCGTCCTCGACCACGTCTACGCTTGCGCCCTCGCGCCCAGTCGTCGGATCGGGAGCGTTGACGTTTCGGATCTGCACCGTGGGCGGCACGACGCTCACACCTTGGGAATCGTCGGTTTCCGCCATCACATGCCCTCGAATGTCTACTGACTCAGCGCTTTGGTGACCGGACCGCTCGGTCAAGCCGATTGCTGCGCTCGGTGGCGCTCATGCCGCCACAGCGCGACGGCAACGCGACGCGCTTCATAGGATCGCCGAAGCGGGGTCCCGAGCCCGCCCTGGCCCTCCGGGGCATAGGCGTACATCAAGACGCCCTCCGGACCGTAGTTTCGACGCATCTCGGCGCGCCAGAGACCGTCTGCGGTCGCAAGGGCCGCCTCAGTCAGAGCGAGGCGGGCACGGTCGGGTGAAGCGGGGGGCTGAGCGATCATCTCGCCCAACGCGCCGATCCTGCAGAGGGTCCCACGATACCGGCCTCAATGGCTTCCGTTTCGATGGCAGGCTCAGGCCGTCCGTCCGATCCCGCGATCGGCAGCAGAAGCTGCCCTGCTTTTCGCGTGCGGACTTGATCGGCGAAGACAAATTTCAAATCAAATAAATATTTTTCATCAATGAAAACAAATCGCACAAATATCAGTTCGCCGTTGCTTTCAGCAACGCCTTCCTCCGAGAACGAGGCGGAGCGAGTGGGCAAGTTCATCCCGCCGGTACGGTTTGTTCAGGACGGGAAGGTCGCCGCGCCCGATCACCTGCCCCTCATCAAGGTTGGCCACGTAACCCGAGGTCAAGAGGACCTTCAGGCCGGGCCGGAGGCGCTGCGCCTCGACGGCAAGCTGAGAGCCGTTCATGCCGCCGGGCATCATCACGTCTGAGAACAGGATGTCGATCCGCTCGACGCCCTGGAGGTGAACGACGGCCTCCGCGGCGTTGCGAGCCACCACCACGCGGTAGTGGAGTTCCTCAAGACTTTCGACGGCCATGCCCAGCACCTGCTCGTCATCCTCGACCAGAAGCACGGTGTCGCCTTCGCTGGCCCGACGAAGCGGGAGTGTGCTGCTGCCGGTGCCAACCTCGTCTCCGGCTGGTTCGGCCGAACGCGGGAACAGGAGGCGGAACGTGGTGCCGGCACCCATCTCCGTATCGATGCCGATGAACCCGCCTGCGCTGCGGGTGAAGCCGTAAACCTGGGATAGGCCGAGGCCCGTTCCTTTCCCGACCTCCTTCGTCGTGAAGAACGGTTCGAACACCCGTGCCATCGTCTCGGGGGCGATGCCGCTTCCCTGGTCGATCACAGCCACCTCGACGTAGGCTCCCGGCGGTACGCCCTTGCCGGCCACCGCCGCGGTATCGAGGTGCAGGTTCCGGCTCCGCACGACGATTCGCGAGCCGCCCCCCTCCATCGCGTCGCGAGCGTTGACGACGAGGTTCAGGACCGCCGCCTCGAACTGCGCCGGATCGATCCGGATCGGGTCGATGAGGACATCGAGATCGAGTCGAAGCTCCAGTGCGCCGCCGACTGCCCGCTCGGCGAGCGGTTTGAACTCGGTGAGGAGGCGGTTCGGGTTGATGGTCTGTGGCCGCAGCATCTGCCTGCGCGAAAACGCCAGGAGTTGCTGAGTGAGTTGCTCGCCGCGCCGCGCCGCGTTCATCGCGGCTTCCGCCAGGCGGACGACGCGTTCCGTATTCTCGGGCTTGCGGATCATCATGTCGAGGCCGCCCACGATGACCGTGAGCAGGTTGTTGAAATCGTGCGCCACGCCCCCGGTCAGCTGCCCGATGGCTTCCATCTTCTGGGCCTGGCGCAGGGCTTCCTCGGTGTTTCGCTGGTCGGTCCTGTCGACGACGATGCCGGCCATACGGATTGGGCTTCCGTCGTCCCCATACTCCACCTGCCCCTTGGCCGCGATCCAGCGGATCGCGCCATCGGTCCGAGACATCCGGTATTCCAGGTCCAACGTCCCAGTCTCGACCGCCAGGGCGAAGGCGGCCTCCACCATGAGCCGATCCTCCGGCACGGTGTGGTTCCGGAATTCGGCCATGCCCCAAGACGTGATCGGCACGTCGTAGCCGAAGATCGCATCGTGCCGGCGCGAGCGGCGTGCCGTATCGTTGACGAGATCGAGGTCCCACGACCCCATGCCGGCGGAGTCCAGCGCGAAGGCCAGGGTCTCGCGCGCAGCCTCCACTTCACGCGTACGCTCCGCGACGCGCCGCTCCAAAGTCTCGTTCGCGATGCGCAGCCGCTGCTGGGCGTCCTCGCGTTCCCGGATGTGCTGCCGAGCCTGGTACTGGCGGCGACGGACCCGCAGGGCCGACGAGACCGCGCTGAGGAGCGTTTCAGCGTTGATCGGGCGTTCCAGCAGGACGACGTTGCCGAGACGTTCGATCATGGCGGCGGCCGAGGCGGTACGTCGTCCGGCCTGCCGCGTCGCCAGCATGATGAAGGGGAAGTCCGACCACGGCGGCTGGGACGAGACCCATGCGTTCAGCGCGGTGGGATCGACCTCGAGAAGCGCCTCCTCCGTCACGATCGACGTCGCGACGGGCGTCCGGAGTCCGTCGAGCCATTCGGCGCCATCGCCACAAACGGTGCTGAGGACGTCGGACTTGGCCAGCAATTGCGCCATGACGATCGCGTCGCGTCCGCGCGGAGCGAGGATCAGGACGCGTTCCCCGTGAGGATCAAAGGCCGGCATCACGGCGCTTCCGCCGGCTCGCCGCCGCCGCCGGGGATCAGCGCCACCTTGCCGTCGTAGGTGGGCAGTCCGGACAGGATGCCTTGGAAATCGGTGAGGGCAGCGCCAACCTGAAGGCCGATGGGGGAGAGCTTGAGTTCCCGAATGGTTCGCTCGTGCGCGTTGACGCGGCTTTTCACCACCGAGAGGGCGGTCCGGACCGCGCCACTGGACTCGAAGTACCGGAACAGGAGGATGCCGTCGCTGAGGTAGCTGAGGTCGATGTCCGATCGAACATCGCCGATCACGCCGTGCTGACCGAGAACCAGCAGGGTCGTAGCGCCCTTCTGGTTCAGATAGTTCAGGAGTTCGTGCATCTGCAGGACGAGGTGTTCCTCGCCGGGCATGGCGTGGATGTACGCGTTCAGGCTGTCGAACACGACGAAGCTGGCGCCCCGCCTCTCCACGGTAGCGCGCACTCTGCAGGCGAATTCGCCGGGCGAGAACTCAGCCGGCTCGATCTCGTCGATGACCAGCCGACCGCTGGAAAGATGAGCGTCGAGGTCCATTCCCAGCGCCCTGGCGCGCGTGAGCATGGTCTGCCGACCCTCGTCGAACAGGAAGTAGGTCGCCTTCTCCCCGCGATCCAAGGCCTCGAGCATGCAGCGGACCGCCGTGGTGGTCTTCCCGACCCCAGAGGGACCTAGCAGTAGGGTATTGGTCGAGGGCGCTAGACCTCCGCCCAGGAGAAGGTCGAGTTCATGGGAGCCGGTCGATGCCGGGGTCATATCGAATTTCGCGGCATGGTCGTTCGCAACGAGGCTGGGGAAGACTTCGACGCCACCGGTGTCGAGGACGAAATCGTGCATCCCGCCGTGGAACTTGACGCCGCGCATCTTCAGGACGTTGAGACGCCTGCGCGCGGCGCCGAAACCGCGCCGGATCTGCTCCAGCAAGATCACCCCGTGGGCGATGCTGTGGAGTTGGACGTCGGCGGTCCCATCATCGAGCAGGAGAACCGTGCATTTCCTGGACGCGAACATCTGTTTCAGGGCCAGGATCTGGCGGCGGTACCGGAGGGGGTTCTGGGCGAGCAGGCGAAGCTCGGACAGGCTGTCGAAGACCACTCGCTGCGGTTTGAGGCTGTCGACGCGTTCGATCACCTCGCGCACGGTTTCTCCGAGCTCGACCTCGGACGGATGCAGGACGGATTGCTCGCTGTCGGGGTCGAGGCCGAGTTCGTTGACGAGTTCGTAGACCTCAATGCCGTCCAGAGACCACCCGTGCGTCCCCGCAGCGAACGAAAGCTCGTCGGCGCTTTCCGACAGGGTGACGTAGAGACCCTTTTCTCCCCGGGCCACGCCGTCGAGAAGGAACTGAAGGCCGACGGTGGTTTTACCGGTCCCGGGCGTCCCTTCCAGCAAGTAGAGGCGGCCGCGCGTCAACCCGCCGTCGAGGATCTCGTCGAGGCCGCCGATCCCCGTCGACAGGATGTCGCGAGGTCGGGGGACGTGCGTCGTAGCGGACTCGGCCATCGGGCCCCATCTGGAGAGCGGCATCCGGCGCCCGCAACGGGAGCTCCTGGGTACCTTGGGAGACGTATTCCGACGACAACTCCGGCTTGGCGGTTTGGTCCCATCGCAAATGCCGGGACGCGATCCTGAACCGCCGTGTGCGGAACTGACCCGGTGCCTCGATCCTCGTTCCGGGAAGCGGTGCTCGGAGACGTGGCCGGGGCGGACCCGCAACCACTGCGCGGTCTCCGTGTTGTCGGGGGCACCCGAAGTCCGCATCCCGTCCCTTCGCGGCCTTGCGTCGGCGAGCGCATCCGTTCCCGACAGCGAGCTGCCCATGACCGACTCCCGCACGCTTCCGCCTCATGTCGGCGACGCCCGCCGGCTGGAAGCGCTTCGCGGATACGACATCCTCGACACGCCGCCCGAGAAAGGGTTCGACGATATCGTCGAGCTGGCCCGGCTGATCTGCTCTGCCCCCGTTGCGCTGGTCAGCCTCGTGGCGGGCGACCGCCAGTGGTTCAAGGCAAAGTCGGGGTTCGCCTCGTGCGAAACGTCCCTCGACAAGTCGATCTGCGCCTATGTTCTGGGCGAACCGGACCTTCTGGTCATCCCGGACCTGTCGCTGGACCCCCGCACGCGGGACAATCCGCTCGTCACCGGCGAACCGAAACTCCGCTTCTACGCTGGGGCGCCGTTGGAGGCCGCTGATGGACAGCGTCTCGGCAGCCTCTGCGTGATCGACTTGGCTCCCCGACCGGGCGGTCTCACGGACCGACAGTCGGCGGCCCTGCGCGCGCTCGCCGGGCAGGTCATGTCCCAGATGGAGTTGCGCCGCTCGGTCGCTGAGCGCGAGAGCCTTCTCTCCGGCCAAGCCGCGCTGATCGATCAGCAAAACGCGCTGATCGCCGCCCAGGCCGCCGTGACCCAGGCGGCGGGGGACCGAGACGTCATTCTCGATACCCTCGTGGCTGGCGTCATGGCCGCAGTCTCCCAGGCCGAAGGTGCGGTGATCGAACTCCTCGAGGGCGACGAACTGGTCTACCGTTCGGCACGCGGTGCGCTCGACTCCCACGTGGGGCTGCGCGTCCCGATCGCAGGAAGCCTCTCGGGTCACTGCCTGATGAATGCCAAACCGGTGCTCTGCCCGGACCTGCTCGTCGATCCCCGTGTCAGGCGCGACCTCGTCGAAGCCCTCGGCGCCCGCTCGGCGGTCTGCGTCCCGATCCTCCGCGGGGGCGAGGCCGTCGGCGTCCTCAAGCTCCAGTCCAGCCACCCCGATGCCTTCACCGGCCTCGACCTGCACGTCGCCTCGCTGTTCGCCGGCACCATCCCGGCCGGGTTGGCGGAAGCCGGCGAGGCCGAGGCGCGCCGGGGCCTGCGGGCGGGCGAGGCCACCCTGCGGACGGTGATGGAGACGCTCCCCGTCGGCGTCCTCATCGCGGAGGCTCCGTCCGGACGCGTCGTCGATCACAATGCCCGCGCCGGAGTCATTCTCGGGCACGCGGTGGCGGCCGATCCGACCGGCGAGCAGCCGAAGCGCTGGGTCGGGTTCCACGCTGACGGCCGCCGGGTCGAACCTAATGAATGGCCGCTGGACCGGGTGGCGCGGGGCGGGGAGCCGCGCGCGGAACTCGAAGTCGATTACCGGCGCGGCGACGAGACCCGCGCCTGGGTCGGATTCTCGGCCGTGCCGATGCGCGACATCGACGGTCGCCGCATCGGCGCCGTCATGGTGGTGACCGACATAGACGGACGCAAGCGGGACGAGCTGCATCTGGCTGCCGCCAAGCAAGCCGCGGAGGACGCCAACCGGGCCAAGAGCGAGTTCCTCGCCAACATGAGCCACGAGCTTCGGACCCCGCTTTCGGCGGTGATCGGCTACTCCGAAATGTTGCAGGAGGAGATGGAGGACGGCGGCCACGACGACCTGCTGCCCGACATGCGGAAGATCGAAGCGAACGCCCGCCACCTCCTCGGGCTCATCAACGACGTGCTCGACCTCTCGAAGATCGAGGCCGAGCGCATGGAGACCTTCGTCGAGGACTTTGCCGTCGATGCCATGGTGCGCGACGTCGCGACGACGGTGGAATCTCTCGTGTCCGCCAAGGAGAACGCCTTATCCTTGGACCTCGCCGCCGACCTCGGCGACGCGCGCACCGACGTGACCAAGCTGCGCCAATGCCTGATCAACCTCCTGAGCAACGCAGCCAAGTTCACGGAAGGCGGACGGATCACCCTGTCGGCGGAACGGGGCGAACGCGACGGCGTCGATTGGCTGACCTTCCGGGTGAGCGACACCGGAATCGGCATGAGCCCGGATCAGCAGGCACGGCTGTTCGAGCGGTTCACGCAGGCCGACGCCTCGACCACGCGGAAGTTCGGCGGCACGGGGCTCGGCCTCTCCATCACACGGGCGTTCGCATCCATGCTCGGCGGCGCCATCGCGGTGGCCAGCGAGACGGGGCGTGGGACGACCTTCACGGTGTCGGTGCCGGCGCGCATCGCCGGAACGAACGACGCGCCGCAGGGGGACGAGGATGCCGGCCCGCCCCTGTCGGAAGACGCATCCGGGCAGGGCCTCGTCCTCGTCGTGGACGACGATCCTGCAACGCGCGATCTCCTGATGCGCTTCCTGAAGCGCGACGGGTTCCAGGTTGCGGCCGCCATCAACGGCAGGGAGGGCTTGGAGATGGCCCGCAGCCTGAGGCCCCGGGTCATTCTTCTCGACGTGACCATGCCGCAGATGGATGGATGGTCGGTCCTCCGTGCGCTCCGTGGCGATGCCGAACTCGGGAACACGCCGGTCATCATGGTGACGGTCCTGGGCGAGCGGAACCTGGCGTTCTCGCTCGGCGCCACGGACTACCTGCAGAAACCGGTGGACTGGGACGAACTCCATGGTGTGATGGACCGCTTCCGTCCCCAGGACCACGAAGGTCCTCTGCTGGTCATCGATGACGATGACGACACGCGCGAGCGGATGTCGGCGAGACTGGCCCGGGAAGGTTGGCGGATCGTCGCCGCCCAGAATGGCAAGGTCGGGCTCGCCGCCGTCGCAGCCGAGCGGCCCTGCCTCGTCCTGCTCGACCTCATGATGCCCGAGATGGACGGCTTTACGTTCCTGAGCACCCTGCGGGCGAAGCCGGAATGGGGCTCGATCCCGGTCGTCGTGCTGACCGCCAAGGATGTCGACGGCGAGGACCGCCGGCGACTGGCAGGGCAGGCCGACCGCGTCCTGCGCAAGGGCGAAGTCGGCCTCGATGAATTGCCCGCGCTGCTGCGCTCGGTGGTCACATAGGCCGGGGCGGCGCCGGCAAGGCCCACAGACGCGATCGCGCGCTGTCGAGCCTCTGGCGCGCGAGCCGTTCCAGATCACGTTGCGGCCGGGGACGCCTCTAACTGCTTGATGTAACGGGCTCGCTCGCCGCCGAACCGGTTTCCACGTTGGCAGCGAGCGCTCTACCCGGAAGCGAACCTTCACGATTCGGCGATCGTCCGAAGACCGCTGCCGTTCGGTGTTACGACCGCCCCCCACGCACCGGAAGTCTTATGGTCCACACCGGATACAATCCTCTCCTCGTCGCGCTCTCCATCGTTATCGCGGTTTTCGCCTCGTACGCAGCCCTCGATCTCGGCGCGCGGGTCCGGCGCCCCGACGCTGGACCCCGCTGGGCCTGGGGCGCCGGCGCCGCGGTAGCGATGGGCGGCGGCATCTGGTCGATGCATTTCGTCGGCATGCTGGCCTTCGAGATGGGGATGGTTGCCGCCTACGATCTTGGACTGACCCTATTGTCTCTCTTGATCGCGGTGGGCGTCACCGCCGGGGCCTTCGCCTGGGTCGCACGCAAGGGAACCGGCGCGGGTTCGCTCCTGGTCGCGGGCCCGCTCATGGGCCTTGGCGTCGCGGCGATGCATTACACCGGCATGGCGGCGATGCGGGTCCCCGGCAACCTCGCCTACGACCCGGCCGTGGTGGCGGTGTCGGTCACCATCGCGGTCGTGGCCGCGACCGCCGCCCTGTGGCTCACCTTCCGCCGCAACCGGACCTGGCAGAAGCTCGCCGCCGCCTGCGTCATGGGGCTGGCCGTCGCCGGGATGCACTACACCGGGATGGCCGCGGCGACCTTCACCGCGCAGGAGGCCGGTGCTCACGCGCCCCACGTGGCCTCCCTGTCGGCGGGCCAGCGCGACCTCGCTTTGGCGGTGGCAGGCGTCACCTTCCTCATCCTGTTCCTGGCGATGATCGCCTCTTCGCTCGACCAGCGCGGGGTGCAGCGCCGCCTGCACGTCAGCGAGGCGCGCTTCCGCTCCGCGGTCCGGGCCGTGAACGGCGTGATGTGGACCACCGACGCCACGGGGCGCTTCGTCGAGGAGCAGGCGGGATGGGCCGCCATCACCGGGCAGGCGCCGGAGAGCTACATGGGCACGGGGTGGGCCGAGGCGATCCATCCCGAGGACGTCGCCGCGACGGTCGCGACCTGGACCCAGGCGCTGCGTGACCAAGCCCCCTACACGGTCGAGCATCGCGTGCGCACTGCCGAAGCGGGATGGCGCCGCTACGTGGCGCGCGCGGTGCCGGTGCGCGATGCAGACGGCACGATTCGGGAGTGGGTGGGCGTCCACGAGGATATCACCGAGCGCCACGCGTTCGAGGTCGCCCTCAAAGAGGCCCGGGACGCCGCCGAGGAGCACAGCCGGGCGAAGAGCCGGTTCCTGGCCAACATGAGCCATGAACTTCGCACGCCGCTCTCGGCCGTGATCGGCTATTCCGAGATGCTGGAGGAGGAGGCGGAGGAACTCGGGCAGGAGAGCCTCCTGAAGGATCTCGGCAAGATCAAGTCGAACGCCCAGCACCTCCTTGGGCTGATCAACGACGTGCTCGACCTGTCGAAGGTCGAGGCCGAGAAGATGGAACTCTATCCCGAGGACATCGACGTCGCCGCGTTCGTCGCGGATGCGGCCGCCACGGTCGAAGCCCTGGTGAAGAAGAAGGGAAACGTCCTCGTTCTCGACGTGGCCGACGGTGCGGGCCAGGCCCGAACGGACGCGGTGAAGCTTCGCCAGTGCCTGTTCAACCTGCTCTCGAACGCCGCCAAGTTCACCGAGGGCGGCATCATCACCCTGGAAGCTGCACGGGAGGCGGGACCGCGCGGCGACTGGCTCCAGTTCACGGTGCGGGATACCGGCATCGGCATGAATCCCGAGCAGGTCGGCCGCCTGTTCGAGCGGTTCACCCAGGCCGACGAGAGCACTACGCGCAACTACGGCGGGACCGGCCTCGGGCTGGCGCTCAGCCGCGCCTTCGCCCAACTGCTCGGCGGCGACATCACCGTGACGAGCGCGTCAGGCGAGGGAACGAGCTTCACCCTGCGCGTGCCGGCGGCGGCACCGGAGCGGACGGTCGATGACGGGCCCGACGCGGTGCCGGAGAACGGCGAACGTATGGACGACTTGGTGCTCGTCATCGACGACGAGGCGTCCCAGCGCGAACTCATGACCCGGTTCCTCGAACGCCAGCGCTTCTCCGTGCGCACGGCGGGGGACGGGCGCACCGGCCTCGATCTCGCCCGGTCGCTCAAGCCCCGCGCCATCCTCCTCGACGTGATGATGCCCGAGATGGACGGTTGGTCGGTGCTCGCGGCCCTCAAGTCGGACCCCGAGACTGCCGGCATCCCGGTGGTCATGGTGAGCTTTGTCGCCGACGCGACGCTCAGCGCCTCGCTCGGGGCCGTAGAAGCCGTGCCGAAGCCGGTGGACTGGGCACGCCTCCGGACGATCCTGGACCAGTTCCGGGCCGCGGACGGCGACGTCCTGGTGGTCGACGACGACGCGGACATGCGGCACCGCCTCCGCACCGCCCTCGAACGCAACGGCTGGAGCGTCCGCGAGGCCGGCGACGGCCGGGAGGCGCTGGATCAGGTCGGGCTCGGCGTGCCGCGCCTCATCCTCCTCGACCTCACCATGCCGGTGATGGACGGGTTCTCGTTCCTCGACCGTCTCAGAAGGCTGCCGGGTTGCGCCGACGTGCCGGTGGTGGTCCTCAGCGCCCGGGACGTCACGGCCGAGGAGCGCGACCGATTGTCAAAGGCCGACCGCGTCCTGCGCAAGGGCGACGCCAGCCTCCAGGACATCGCAACCGAGTTACGCAAGCTCGACAACCGCCAGGAAACCAGCTCGACTCAAGACAACTGATGCGACGGCCGTCCGAAGCTTGTTGCCAGGAAGCAGATCCCCATCATTCACGCAGGGTCTGATCACCTGTCTGGTCGACCTTGCCCGCGCGAAAGGTCTGCTGGCTTATGTCGGACACGGAACAAAGCGCTGGGCGGCAGGCCCTGTCCGCGACGTTACGTCCCCGTATCGGGCTGCATTGGAGAAGCAGACGGCAGGCGCCCGATATCACGCCGTCTCCGAGGACGGCATCTACGAGCGCGAGATCGTGGAAGGTTTCGGTGGCCACAGTGTCGCCGAACGAGACGGCCGGTCATTCCGGATGGTTGGGAGCGTTCGTCGGCCTCGACATGACGACATCGAGCGCTCTGACGCGAGATCGGCTTGACTGGCATCCCATCGGACGGGGTGTGCTCGCCGACCTGGCGTGTATGGATCATGCCCGTCACTCCGTGGAAGTTGAGATTGCCACGTTTGGGCAGACGTTTCGGTGGCTTGGCTGAACCGGAGTTCGGATGACGGGCTCGGCCGGGTCTCCTGCTCGTAGACGCCGGGTGCGCAATATCCGAGCGCCGAGGTGTGGCAGTCCCGGTTTCATAAGCCCTCGAAGCCCGTGAAGCGGGAGATCCGCGTGTCGGCCTGCGAGCATGGACGGTTGCCGCTGATCGAAATGGTGTGGTGCCACCAAGCCGAGGCAACCGCACATCCGGGCCTGCGATCAATGGCTCTTCTGAAGCCGCTTGGTTCTCGCGGCCTCGCGCAGGGACGGCGCGCTCCGCATCTCGGATCCCAAATGTCGTCGCAGCGTGAGCGAGAGTGCAGTCGAACGCCAGGGTCGGCGTGCGACATCCACGATGGGGACGGCTGAGAGGACCTCAGGCCTCACCGTGTCTGCGGCCGATAGCGAGAGTACGATCGGACGGTTCACGATCGCGGCGGCGCGGCGGGCAAAAGCGAGACCCAACGGACCCGACGGTCGGTTTTCGACGATCAGCAGGTCGAAGCGCTCGGGCTCCGCGCGCAGGGCCGCCAGCGCCGCTTCCGTGTCGGTGTAGCCGATGGGCTCGTAGCCCAGGGCCGCAAGGGTCTCCTCGTCTTCCTGCACGGCCGCGCGCGCGCCTCCGACAACCATGACGGTGGCGCCGGCGACCGAGGCACCTGTCTCGGCCTGCGGGATCACCGGCAACCACACCTCGAACGTGCTGCCCTCACCCACCGCGCTGCGCACGTCGAAGGCCCCGTCCTGCTCCTGGACGAACTCGAAGGCGGTGGCGAGCCCGAGCCCGGTCCCGGCCGGACGGGTGGTGAAGAAGGGCTCGAAGATGCGTGCGAGCGTGCCCTCATCCATCCCGCGGCCGGTGTCGGACACCCGGATCCGGGCGTACTCGCCGGATGGCAGCTCACCATGGGAGACGGTTCGCCGCTCGGGTAGCCGGACGCGCTCGAGCCGTACGTCAACCGGCGCGCCCGGTTCGGAGGCCTGCATGGCATTACGGATGAGGTTGTGGACCACCTGCTGCAGCTGTGCCGGCTCGCCATCGACGATCGCGCCTTCGGCAGCCCCCGTCAGGCGAAGCGTGGTCGGGTCGGCGGTCGAGGTTCGGATCTGCGCCACCGTTTCGGACACGATCGCATCGACCGCGCTCGTGATCTGGGTGGCGCCGCCCCGTCGCCCGTAATCGAGGATCTGCGCCGCGATCTCGTGCGCGCGGCCACCCGCCTGGACCAGAAGGTCGATCTGCGTGCCGGCCCGTCGCGGATCGGCCGGCAGGGCGTCCGCGGCGATCTCGGCATGGCCGAGCATCACGTTGAGCACGTTGTTGATGTTGTGCGCCACGCCACTGGCGAAGATCCCGATCGCTTCGAGCCGTTGCGCGCGCCGAAGGGTCGTCTCGATCTCGCGGCGCTCCGCCCAGACGTGCTGCCGCTCCAGTGCGGCCCCGAAGCTGTCGGCGACGACCTGCAGCAGGCCTCGCGAATGCCGCATCCAGGGTGGCAGGGTGCTGCTCGTGCGCTCGAAGCACAGCACGCCGACGATTTTGCCCCGCCGGCGCATGCGCGCGCACGTGAATGTGGTGACCCCACGCTGCGCGAGGGCCAGAAGCAGGGCCGGAGGGCCATGCCCGGCCGCCGTTTCGATGAAGATGTAGTCTTCCGGGGCGGCCGTGATATCGGGCATGAGGGCCCGTTGCGCATCCGGCCATCCGCATGGGGCCCGATGCCCGGGCCGATTCCAGAGGTGCACCGCATCCGTGCCGTCCAGCATGAGGACGTAGCAATGGTCCGTCCCAGCTCCCTCTCCCACGATGGCCATGGCATCGACGATGTGCGCTTCGATCTCGTCGGGCTGGCTGGCGAGGAAGAGGTTTGTGGCCTGCGCCACGACGGCTTGGAAAACGATCGTCCGGCGCAGGATCACGGTGCCGGCCCGCATCAGGAAGCCGACCCGAACCACCAGCGCGAGCAGCGCCAGAGCCGCTGCGTAAAGGGCGAGGCGGAAGCCGTCCGCGCGCGCCTGCCGCCGGTCCTTGAGAGTGCGGCGGGCCTCCAGAAGGGCTTGCCGCGCCGCCTCGCTCGACGCTGCCGGAAGTGAACGGGTGACGGTGTCGACCTGCGGCAGCAGATCCAGGAGTTGACGGCCGTGCAGGACGATGGCGTCGATGTCCGCACCCCTGTCCGCCGCCCAGGGGGCCGCGGCCAGGGCGTCGAGCCGGGCACGGATGGCGTCGAGGCGCTCGGGGCTCGAGTCCCGGGCAAGCTCCGAGACCCGGATCTGCAGCGCGGCGACCGCGCGGGCGAGACGGGGATCGATATCCGGCTCCGACATTCGGTCGCTGAGGGAGTCGAAATAGGCGATCGAGTTCTGCACGAGGGCGTTGCCGGTCTTGAAGCGCTCGACCATCTGCGCCTCCCGGGCGATCGCCTCGGCCAGGGCGCGCATTTCACCATCGTCAAGCCCGTTCGTGGCGCGCATCCCGGTCAGCGCCGCCCGCATGTCCCGGAGGTGAGCTACGATCGGATCGTAGTTGCGCAGGAGCCCGGTCCGGGCCCGGAGCACGTCGTGCTGCATCCGGGATTCCGCGAGGGCGATGGCGTCGACCGTTCGCTGGGTCCGCACGTAGGCGGCGTCCATCTCGCCCTTGCCGTTGATCATCAGCCACGTGAGAAGCGCGGCCAGCAACGCGCCGAGGATGGCGGCCTGCGCGGTCAGCCTCACGGCTTCGGCGCGGCGCCGGGCGCGTCTGGAGCCATGAGGGGTCGTCCCGCGTAGGAGCCGGTCAGGGTTCCGAGGAACGCTACGATCGCGCCCGTCTGCGAGGCCGTCAGTTCCCGACCGAGCTGGACCCGGGCCATGAGCCGCACCGCCTCGGGCAGCGTGGCGACGCCGCCATCGTCGAAGTAGGGGGCCGTGACCGCGACGTTGCGCAGGCTGGGTACCCGCAGCACCTCGGCGGCCTTGTTGGGGATCGTGACGAAAATCCCGACCTTCTCGAACAGGTTGCCGCCGACATTGACGCCTTGGTGGCAGGCGGCGCAGCCGATTCCCCGGAACAGGGCGAAGCCCGCCCGCTCCGCTTCGGTGATGGCGTGGGTATCGCCGCGCAGCCACCGGTCGAAGCGGCTGTCGGGGGTGAGCAGGCTGCGCTCGAAGCTGTTGATCGCGTCGATCACCGCCTCCCGATCAGCCTCCCGGCCGTAGGCGGCGCGAAACGGACCGGCGAGCGCCGGATCGTCGCGGATCACCGCCAGGATATCCGGCCAGGATCCGCCCAGGAATTCCGGCCGGGTCAGGGCGAGTTCGGCTTGGTCCTGCAGGGTCGGGATGTCGCCCGCCCAGCCGAGGCGGAAGCTCAACGCCGCATTGAAGGCTGTAGGCGTGTTGCGCGGTGCGGGCGTGCCATCGGCGGTGAGATTTCGCGGAACCGCGCTGGCGCCGTTGCTGCGGATGTCATGGCAGGTGATGCAGGCCCGGTCGCCTCCGCGCGATAGCCGGGTGTCGGCGAACAGCATCCGGCCGATGGCGATCCGGCCCGGATCCGCGCCGAGGCTGCTCGGGACCGGCGTGATCACGCCCAGCGCCTCAACGGCCTCGGCCGGCATCGGGCCGCCGACCGGCCGCTCCTCAGCCACGGCCTCCAGTCCGGCGATGTCGGCACCGATTCGGCGGTGGTCTGGGCCCGCTCCGACCGTCCGGCCCGGGCGATGATCGAGTGGGCCACCACCGAGAGCTTCTCCGAGATCCGCGGCGGGGTCTTCGCGGACGCGCTGCCCGAGAGCGACGGCACCGTGAAGGTGGCGCTGACCGGGCTGCCGCCGGGGCAGGACGTGTTCTACCGGGTCCGGCTGCAGGATGTCGCCGCGCCGACCATCGTCGGACCCGCGCAGGTCGGGCGGTTCCGCACCGCGCCGGCGGACAAGCGCTCGGTCTCGTTCTGCTGGTCGGGCGACACGGTAGGCCAGGGCTGGGGCATCGACGAGGCCCGCGGCGGCATGACGATCTACTCCGCGATCCTCAAGAACCGCCCGGACTTCTTCATCCATTCCGGCGACACGATCTATGCCGACGGGCCGATCCAGGCCGAGGTGAAGCTCCCGGACGGCAGCCTCTGGCGCAACCGCGTCACCGAGGAGGTCTCGAAGCCCGCCGAGACGCTCGCCGAGTTCCGCGGCCGCCACAAGTACAACCTCACCGACCGGAACGTGCTCGCGATGAACGCCGCCGTGCCGATCCTGGCGCAGTGGGACGACCACGAGGTCACCAACAACTGGTGGCCGGGCGAGCCGCTCACCCGGGCCGAGCACCTCAAGAAGAAGTACACCGACCCGAACGTGCTCGCGATGCAGCTGCGCGCGGCGCGCGCCTTCCACGAATACATGCCGATGCGCTTCGAGCCGGCCGAGCCCGGCCGGGTCTACCGCAAGATCGCCTACGGCCCGCTGGTGGACGTGTTCATGCTCGACATGCGCTCCTACCGGGGCCCGAACGGCGAGAACCGGCAGACGGAATACGGCCCGGACGCGCACTTCCTCGGGCCGCAGCAGATCGCGTGGCTGAAGCGCGCTCTCACGGAGTCCCGCGCGACCTGGAAGGTGATCGCCGCCGACATGCCGCTCGGCCTCGTGGTGACCTACGATGTCGACCGCAATTTCGGCTCGGAGGCGGTGGCGCAGGGCGACGGGCCGCCGCTCGGGCGCGAGCTGGAGATCGCCGACCTGCTGCGCTTCATCAAGCAGGCCAAGATCCGCAACACCGTCTGGCTGACCGCGGACGTGCACTACACGGCCGCCCACTACTACGACCCCAACAAGGCGCAGTTCCAGGATTTCGATCCGTTCTGGGAGTTCGTTTCGGGCCCGCTCCACGCCGGCACGTTCGGCCCCAACGCACTGGACAACACGTTCGGCCCGCAGCTGCGCTACGTGAAGGCGCCCGACAAGGGCCAGGTGAACCTGTCACCGGCCGCCGGCTACCAGTTCTTCGGCCACGTCGCGGTGGACGGCGACACCGAGCAGATGACCGTGACCCTCAAGGACGCGGCCGACGCCGACCTCTGGCACGTCACCCTCGACCCCGCGAAGGCATAGGCGACGCCGGCCGGACTCCGCGTCCGGCCGGCGCGCGATCTCACGCCATGGTGATGTAGTCGCGCAGGGCCTGGTGCTCGGCCTCGACCGTGGCGATGCGGCGCGCCACCACGTCGCCGATCGAGATCAGGCCGACGAGGCGGCCGTCCTCGCAGACGGGGACGTGGCGGAACCGCCCTTGCGTCATCAGGCCCATCACCTCCTCGAGGGTGGTGCTTCGGCCGCAGGTGGTGACGTCGGCGGTCATGTGGTCCGAGACCGGCGCATCGAAGGTCGCGCCGCCGTGGCGGGCGAGCGCCCGCATGATGTCCCGCTCCGAGATGATCCCGGCCACCGCCCCGTCGGCATGGGCGACCACCAGCGCGCCGATCCGCTTGTCGGCGAGGATCTGGATCACGTCCTCGAGGGTCTTGTCGGGGCTCACGGTGACGACGGAGCTGCCCTTCTCGGCGAGGATGCGTGCGACGGTCATGGCTCTCTCCCTGTGACGCGGTGCGTGCGCCGTCAGCCGCGGCGCCTCCGTTACGCTGTCGTCCGGGTTGGCCCCGGCTCGTTCACATTATGGCGAGTGTGTGACCGATCCGCCGCGTTGGCAAGATGCCGGGACTTCGTCTCAGGGCCGGGCCGCCTCGCGTCGATCGAGCAGCGGGAACAGCAGGAAGCCCGCGATGAAGCCGCCGAGATGCGCATCCCACGCGATGGCGGCGTTCTCGCCCACGAGCGGCACGCTGACGAGCCCGAACAGCAGGTTGGTGACGAGCCAGATCGCCAGGAAGGCCACCGCGGTCCGGTTGCGCAGGAGTTCGGGAATCGTCTCGGCCGGCCGGTGCGGCGGCAATTGCCAGGGCGGGCCGGCATACCCGGAGGCGGGCGGCTGGAACACGAAGCGGGCGGCCGCCGCCATCAGGGCCGAGATCCCCGCCGAGGCGCCGACCAGCGGTCCCGCGCTCAGGGGGTCGATCATCACATGCAGCAGGCCGCCGGCCACGGTTCCGGCCAGCGCGATCAGAAAGTAGCGCCCGGCGCCGCACCGCCGGGCCACCGGCGACCCGAAGGCGGCCAGCCAGACGCTGTTGAAGATCACGTGCATCCAGGAGCCGTGCAGCAGCGCGTAGGTCGCCAGCGTCCAGGGCAGCAGCGCGTGCTCGGAGGTGATGTAGCGGGCGAACGCCTCGCGGGCGGCCTCCATGTCGGGGTCGCCGAGGCCGGCGGCCGCCTGGATCACGTCGGCGGCCTTCCCGGGATCGAACCACACCGTCCAGCGCGCGGGCACCAGGGCGAGGTCGAGCACGACCCGGATGTCGAGCGTGTCCGGCAGCACGAACTCGCGCAGGGCCTGGACCGCCATCAGCAATCCGATCGAGAGCGTCACCACTCCCGGCATGTTGAACACGGGCACGCGGCTCTGGCGCGGGAATTCGGGGGAGGCATCCATCCTGGCACCATGTCGGGGCTCAGGGGGATCGGGCAAGTCCCGGCGACGTATTGAAGCCTTTTCGGGTGATGTTCCGGTGCAGTGGCGCTGTCGAGAGCGGATATGGAATTGCGGGCGCCGCACTCATGAACGCGGCCCCAAAACCGATCTTGGAGCCCGTAAAAGCCTTTTCTCGATCGGCGCGGCCAGGGCAGCCATATGAAACGCCTTGTCATTCCGGGGCGCCGCAGGCGAGCCCGGAATGACAGGGTGGATGCCGAAATGTTCGTGTCAGTTCCCAGCCGTGGGACAGGGCGTATCTCTATCGACTGCTGATCGATGAGGAGACGAAGATGACGGATGTCTTCCTGCATGTCGGATACGACCCCGTCGCCACGAAGGCCCGCTTTCTGGAAGCGATCCGCCGTGCCGAGGCCGGCGCTTCCACCGGCGAGCATCACATCACGTTCGAGACGTGGGACGGGTTGGCCAAGGTTCTGAGCGGCAAGCGCCTGGAACTGCTGCGCCATGTCTACCAGCACCCTGCGGCGTCCGTCGCCGAATTCGGGCAGGCGCTGGGCCGGGATTACAAGCGGGTCCGTCAGGAGGTGGATATCCTGGCGGACGCCGGCTTGCTCGATCGAACCGATGGCGGCGGCGTGCGCACCGCCTATGACGAGATCCAGACCGTGATCAACCTCAAGCCGGCAGGCTGAATCTGAGCCCGTCTCAATCCCAAAAAAATCCCGCGCCGGGCGGCACGGCGCATGCGCCCGGAGCCCGAGATCGCCCCGGATCACCGGCTCGTCCCGCGCGGATGTGCCAAGTTGATCCAGGGACGGACACCAGGCGTATCGATCCGGGACTCCGATGAAACATCCCACGAGCCGCATGCTCCATGCCTATTGGGAGCGCCTGCGCGGTGAGCGCGCCGCGCCCGAGCGCGCCGAGATCGAGCCGGGCGAGATCCGGCATCTGCTGGCCGACAGCCTGATCCTGGAACTCGACATGGCGACGCGGGCGGCCACAATTCGGCTCGCCGGCACGCGGGTCTGCGCCCTCTACGGCCGCGAGTTGAAGGGCGAGACCTTCGCGGGCCTGTGGGGCGCGGAGGCGCCCGACCCCTGGCGCATCGTGGAGATCGTCGCCAGCGATACCCTGGGCGTGGTCGCGGGCCTGCGCGGCCTGAACACGGCCGGCGAGGCGGTGGATCTCGAACTCCTGCTCCTGCCGCTGCGCCATCGCGGCCGGATGCAGGTCCGGGCGCTCGGCACTCTCAGCGTCGAGAGCACGCCCCATTGGATCGGCCTGCGCCCGCTGGTCCAAGCCGAGACCACCTCCCTGCGCATCCTCCCCGGCCGCAGGATGGAGGCCGCGCCGCCGGCGCGACCGGCCTTGCGCGGTCCTGCCGGCTTTCCCGGCCCGGTGCGCCGGGGGCATCTCCTCGTTCATGCCGGCGGACGGGCGTAAAACCGCGCGCCGAGAACTGCATTTGGAATATTAGACATCGATTTTTCGACCGAAGATCGCGTCCGATCGGGACGAACTGGCAACTGTACAGGCCAGACCGGCCCTGACGCTCGGTCAGGACAGAAAAATCTACGGCACGGCGGATATTGTCGAATCGGAAAAAAGGCTTTCGTAACAGTCCCGGTCTAGCTTGCGATGACGATTGTCGCGGCGTGGAGCCCATCTCGGTATGATCGCGGTCGACGCCACCGCCGGGACGGACGTGAGCCGCGCGGCCAGCCGGGGGCGCGACGCGGCCGACCAGCGACGCCACCAGCGCGTCCGGGTCGCCGTGCTGGGCCGCTACATGCTGGCCGACCGCCGCGAATATCCCTGCCAGACCGTGGACATGTCGCCGGGCGGCGTCCGGCTGACCTGCGCGGTGGTGGGCGAGGTCGGCGAGCGCGTGGTGCTCTACCTCGAGCATATCGGCCGGATCGAGGGCGTCATCGCCCGCCACAGCGAGGGCGGCTTCGCGGTCCAGCTGAACGCCACGCCACGCAAGCGGGACAAGATCGCATCTCAGCTGACCTGGCTTGCCAACCGGGAGATCCTGGGCCTGCCCGAGGGGCGCTCCCACGAGCGTCTCGTGCCGACCCACACGGCGGTGACCCTGCGCGTCGAGAGCGGCCGGGAGATCAAGGCCCGGCTGATCGACATCTCGATTTCCGGCGTGGCGATCTCCAGCACGGCCACGCTGCCCCTCGGGGCGGCCGTCACGGTGGGCAGCACGCCCGGGCGGCTGGTTCGCTACTTCGAGGGGGGCTTCGGCGTGCAGTTCCTGCTGCCGCTCTCCCCCGACCGCTTCCACGCCGGGATGACGCTTTAGAGCCGTCGCGACCGCGTTGGGATCGTCTCGTCAGATCTTCTCGTCAGATCTTCTTGGACAGCTGCGCCGCGGTCTCCTCGGCCGGGCGGGAGAGGTCGAGGGCGCCGAGGAAGCGGTTCTGCGCGTCCATCACGTAGACGATCGCCGTGTGCTCCATCGTGTAGTCCCCGTCCTTGCCGGGCACCTTGCGGGCATAGGCCCGGTACGCCTTCTCGGTGGCCACGATCTGCTCGGGGCTGCCGGTGAGGCCGGTGATGCGCGGATCGAAGCTCGACAGGTAGGTCTTCAGGCTCGCCGGGTCGTCGCGCTCGGGATCGACGGTGACGAAGGCGACGCGCATCCGCTCGGCCTTCGGCCCGAGGGCGGCGAGCACGTCCGAGACCTGCTGCAGCGTCGTCGGGCACACGTCCGGGCAATGGGTGAAGCCGAAGAACACGAGGTGCGGCGCGCCGGAGAAGTCGCGCTCGGTGACCGTGCGCCCGTTCTGGTCGATCAGCGTGAACGGGCCGCCGACCCCGGGTACGCCCACAGGCGCCCGGTCCGGCATGAAGGCGAACACCGCCGCCCCGGTCAGGCCGACGAGACCCAGGCAGAAGGCCAGAAGCGGGATCAGGGCGCGGCGCATCTTCATCGGACTCCGACCTCCGTGCAGCGGCTGGCACAGCACGGAACGGCGCGCGAAAGCAAGCCAGCGTTATGCCGCCGGCTCGCCTCGGACCCGATGTCAGGGCTTGGCGGCGGGCTCCCCGGCGGGCGGGGCGGCGGCCGCGCCCTTCGGCGGCTCCTTGCCGAGGTAGATGTATTCCGGCGCGGCCTTCAGCTGATCCTTGGTCGTGTCGATGCGGGCCTGGAGCGTCTTGTCGTCGGTCCGGTCGAGCTTCATCACCGACGGGTCGACGGCCACGTACTTGGAGCCGATCCCCAGGAAGCCGCCGACGCCGATGACCCAGGACTTCACGCTGCCCTTCTGGTCGAGGACGAAGTCGGCGATCTGCCCGATCGTGTCGTTGGCCGCGTTGGTGACGTTGGCCCCGATCAGCTTGCTGGCGACCATGTCGTCCGGGGACTGGGCCACGAAGGTCGGACGCAGGTTGTCGGCCATGGTGGCCGGCTGACCGGGCACCGGCGCGGCCGGAGCGGCGGCATTCGGGGTCGGGCTGGCATTCTGCGCCGCAGCGGTTGCGAGACCGGCCAGCAGAAGGGCCGAGGCAAGGAGCGGAGTGCGCATCGGGTCAGGACTTTCGGACAGGGTTCGCAAACGAAGGTGGCGCCGCCTTAAGCCTTTGGCGCAGCGTAAGTTCCGCCGATTTTCGTCGGGCGCCCCGGATTGCGCGCCCCTTTGCCGGCTGTGGGTCCGACGCCCGGCGCTTTGACGGCACGGCGCCGGCCCATCACAAGCCTGGCCCCATGCTGCGCCTCGTCCTCTACCAACCCGACATCCCCCAGAACACCGGCACGATGCTGCGGATGGCCGCCTGCCTCGGGCTCGCGGTCGAGATCGTGGAGCCCGCGGGCTTCGACGTCTCGGACCGGCACCTGCGCCGCTCGGGCCTCGATTACCTCGACCACGTGGCGATCACCCGGCACCGCTCGTTCTCGGCCTTCGAGGCGTGGCGGGCCGAGGCCGGCCTGCGGCTCGTCCTCGCCACGACGGCGGGCGCCCGGCCCCATACGGATTTCGCGTTCGGCCCGGACGATTGCATCATGGTCGGGCGCGAATCGGCCGGCGTACCCGATTCCGTCCATGCGGCCGCCGACGCCTTGGTCGTGGTGCCGATCCGGCCGGGCCTGCGCTCGCTCAACGTCGCGGTCGCGGCCGCGATGATCGCCGGCGAGGCCCTGCGCCGGACCGGCGGGTTCGAACCGGATCGCGGCACGCCGGCTTGATAGGGCGGGGCATCATGGGG
>NZ_VRVD01000500.1:0-3477 GCF_008040015.1 Methylobacterium sp. WL18
GCCTCCGCGTCCCGCGTGGCTTCCCGCAGGGCGGCCTCGGCGGCCTTGCGCTCGGAGATGTCGAGGTGGAGCCCGACCATGCGCTGCGGCTGGCCCTCGGGACCGAACAGGGTGCGCCCGCGCGCGTAGATCCAGCGCTCGCCCACCCGGAACTCGGCGACGTAGGCGGAGGACGATTCCACGGCGCGGCGGATCTCGTTCCAGACGTCGCCGACATCCTCGGCGTGGACCAGGGCGGTCCAGTCGGCCGCGGCCATCGTGTGCGCCCGGCCGGTATCGGGCAGGCCGTGCATGCGCGCGCTCTCGGGGCTCAGGGTGGCGAACCCCGTGCGCATGTCCCAGTCCCAGGTGCCCGCGTCGGCGGCGTCGAGGGCGATCCCCAGGAGCCCCCGCGCCTCCTCGACGGCGAGCCGCGCCGTGACGATGTCGTCGACGTCGAGGGCGGTGCCGAGCCACTCCACGACCTTGCCGTCGTCGGGATCGAGGTAGATCGGGATCAGGGAGATCTTGTGCCACCGGTAGGCACCGTCGTGCCGCCGGATCCGCCACTGGCCGCCGTAGCCGATCCCGGTCTCGATCGCCTGCTGCCAGGCCGCCTCCATGGCGGCGGCATCTTCCGGGTGGTTGCGGGCGAGGCGATCCACGCGCTCCAGCCCGATCGGCCCGTAATAGGCGTGGAACTGAGCGTTGGCGTAGGTCGCCTGGCCGTCGCCGACCCGCATGGTCCAGATCAGCAGCGGCAGGGTCTCGGCGAGACCGCGGTAGCGCAGCTCGCTGCGGCGGACGTCGTCCTCGGCGCGGCGCCGCTCGGTCACGTCGATGAGCACGCCGATCAGGCCGGTCACAGGCCGATCGCCGCGGCAGACGCCGCGCACGACCACGTCGCGCACTTCGCCGTCGGGCCGCAGCAGGCGCGCCTCGAAGTCGAAGCTCGCACCCCGGGCGATGGCATCCGCGACGATGCCCTCCAACCGCTCGCGGTCGTCGGGGTGGTAGACCTGCGAGAAGGCGGCGAGCGGCGGCGCCGGCTTCCGCGGATCGCGGCCGGCGATGGCGTACAGGCTCTCCGACCAGACCGGCTGGCCTTCGGCGAGGTCCACGCGCCAATTGCCGACGCTGGCGAGCTGCTCGGCCATGGTCAGCTGGTGGTTGGCCGCCGCCTGGGCCTCGGACCGGGCGTTGATCTCGCGGTGCTGCTCCCGGATTAGGGCCTCGCGGATCGCGGCCTGCGCGATTTCGTGGCTGCGCCGGACATCGGCCTCGGTGAGCCGCAGATGGGCGATCACGATCTCGGCGAGATCCCGGAACGCCGCCGCATCCGCCTCCGAGAGCCCGTCCCGGGGCTCCGGGTCGATCAGGCAGAACGTGCCGATCCGGAGTCCCGGCGCCAGGCTCAAGGGGATGCCGGCATAGAACCGGATCCCGTCCGGGACAGCGACCGGGGCGAGATCGCGGAACCGCGGATCGGCCTGGGCATCGGGTACGATCAGCATGGCGTCGCTGCGGATCGTGTGCTGGCAGAGGCTCTGGTCCCGCGAAATCGTCGTCGGCACGTCGGCGCAGGGCGTCTTCAGCCATTGCTGGGTGTCGCCGAGGAACCCGACGAAGGCGCTGCGCACGCCGAACAGGCGGCAGGCGGTACGGCAGACGGCGTCGAAATGCGGCTCGGGCGGGGTGCCGACGATGCCGAGGGCGTCCAGGGCCGCGAGCCGCGCCGCCTCATCGTCCGGGTGTGCTGTCACCGACCGTCTCCGGGAGCGGATATGCCGTTCGGCAATCGCCAGCGTCCTCGCAGGAGCGATGACCCGGCTGCGACCGTGTTTCAAGCGGGCCTGACGCCGCGCGCGATCCCGGTGCGATCACGCGGGCTGCCGATGTCGCCGATCCGGGGCATGCGTAACCGCGCGGCTTCGAGCGCCCAGACCATGCCGAGCATCATGTAGACGTGGCGCCACTTCTCGATGTCGATCTGGAACGCCTGGAGGAAGAACATCAGCAGGGCCGGCCAGACGATCTGGGCATGTGCCCGGACCGGCGATGGCCGCACCAGCAGGCGGAAGCCCACGAAGCTGGTGGCCAGGACCAGGCCGAGGAACACCACCCCGCCGAGCCAGCCGCCGTTGGCGAAGGACCCGATATAGGAGTTGTGCGGCTCGAGACCGAAGACCAGCCGCCAGTGCATCGGCCCCATCCCGAACGGGCGCTCCAGCAGCATCGCCAACCCGCGGACCTGGTTGCCGAAACGGCCGGTCTCGCCCTGGTCGTAGTCCTGGGTCAGGGCCGCCCGGGTCTCGAACATCTTGTGGACGTGCTCGACCGACAGGAGGCCGATCACCGCGATCGTCGCGAGCACCAAGGTGGCCAGCGTCAGGAGCACGATGCGGCGGCGCAGCCGGACGGAGCCGCTGCCGGCATAGACCGAGCCGACCATCAGCAGCACGGCGACGACGCTGCCGCCCCAGGAGCCGCGCGAGAACGACAGGAAGATGCCGGCCATGATGATCAGCAGGCCGGCCAGCGATACGAGCGGGCGCCGGGCGCTGCCGGTGAGCAGGCCGTGCATCAGGTACAGCGCGCCGAGCGTCAGGAACGAGCCGAACACGTTCGGGTCCTGGAAGGTGCCCGACGCCCGGTCGTACTTGTAGAACAGGTCCTCGATGCCGAGCCATTGCAGGTAGCCGACGATGCCCAGCGCCGCCGAGAACACGCAGCTCACCGTGTAGGCCTTGAGCGCCAGCTCCATGCGGGCGTGCGTGTCCTCCGAGAAGAACATCGCGAAAAACATGCAGGTGATCACGAGGTAGATCAGCTGGATCGTCCAGGTGACCGGGAACTCCTCGTTCAGGTACGGGAACAGCGCCGAGACGATCGCCACCAGGTAGAGCAGCAGCAGCGCGAGCAGCGGCACCGCCCCACGGTGCAGGCGCACGCCGAGGCAGAACCACAGCAGGATCGTGGGGATCGCCACCGCGTCGTAGGGCGAGGTTTCCGAGAACGCGAAGCAGGCGAAGAAGATGAAGGCGGCAAACAGCGCCTTGGCCAGCCCCCGGATGACCCCGAGGAGCGGGATCCCGGCGGGCAATCCCGACGGGACCGGGATTGCGGGCGCTGCTGTCTGAGCCATGGATACGCGGACTCCGCGGGCCGGTTACGCGGGCCCGCACATCCGGCAACCATGCCATCCAATGGTTGAGAATGGGCTTCGCCTCCGGGCGAGCCCGTCCCGGGTCGCGGGTTGCGTCAGCCCTTCAGCCGCTTGTTGCAGACCGAGTAGTAGCCGCCACCCTTCTGGATCCATTTCGCGTCGCCCAGCGTCCCGGCGGCTTTGGCCGCGTTGTAGCTGTCGAGGCAGGTATGCATCCGCGCCTTCCCGGCGGATTCGCTCGCGTATTTCGGATCGACGGCGGAGGGATAGGCGGCCGTCCCGGCCGGGGCCGCCGTCGGCCTTGCGGCCGGGACGGCCGCCTATCCCTCCGC